>JAGRMU010000232.1:220-16145 GCA_020441165.1 Sedimentitalea sp. | reverse complement strand
TACGCGATCCTGCGGGCCTTCACCGGCGAGGTCTGGGTCGTGCAGATCGCCTCGTTCGTCACCGGCGGCATCGTCGACGCCAAGTTCTTCGGGGTGATGGCGATGTTCGGCTCGATCATCGTGATCGCGCTGGTGCCCTGGCTCGACACCTCCTCGGTGCGCTCGGGCCGCTACCGGCCGATGCTCAAGTGGTGGTTCTGGCTGCTGGTCATCGACTTCTTCGTGCTGATGTGGCTGGGCGCCATGCCGGCGGAGGAGCCCTATGCCAGCTTCGCGCTGATCGCGTCGGCCTACTGGTTCGCCTATTTCCTGGTGATCCTGCCGCTCTTGGGCGTGCTGGAGAAGCCCGAGCCGCGTCCGGCGAGCATCGAGGACGACTTCAAGGCGCATTACGGCGCGTCCGCGGAGGCGTCCCCGGGCGCTACGCCGGCCGAGTGAGAAAAGGACTGCATCCCATGTTCAAGACACTAGCAATCGGTGCGGCCGTCTCGCTGGCCCTGATCCCGGCCGCCGGTTTCGCGGCCGGCGGCGGCGAGCAGCATATCGAGGATTTCGCCTTCTCCTTCGAGGGTCCCTTCGGCACCTATGACCGCAACCAGCTGCAGCGCGGGCTGCAGGTCTATTCCGAGGTCTGCTCGGCCTGCCACGGGCTGAAGCAGGTGCCGATCCGCACGCTGACCTACCCGGGCGGCCCGGAGATGCCCGAGGACCAGATCCGGGTCTTCGCGGCCGACAACTTCGAGGTCTTCGATCCCGAGCTGGACGATTTCCGCCCGGCGATCCCCACCGACCACTTTCCCGAGAACACCGCCGCCGGCGCCCCCGATCTCAGCCTGATGGCCAAGGCGCGGGCCGGGTTCCACGGGCCCTACGGCCTGGGCATCAACCAGCTCTTCCGCGGCATCGGCGGGGCGGAATACATCGCCTCGCTGCTGACCGGCTATACCGGCGTGGACAAGGAAGAGGCCGGCGCGATCCTCTACGAGAACACAGCCTTCCCCGGCGGCTGGATCGCCATGGCGCCGCCGCTCTTCGACGAGCAGGTGGAATTCGCCGACGGACATGCCAACGACCTGCACCACCTGGCGATGGATGTCTCGGCCTTCCTGATGTGGACCGCCGAGCCCAAGATGATGGCCCGCAAGCAGGCCGGCTTCGCCGGGGTGATCTTCCTGACCATCCTGTCGGTGCTGCTCTACCTGACCAACAAGCGCCTCTGGGCGCCGATCAAGGGACGCAAGCACCACTGATCCGGCCCCGCGCCGCGACGACTATGGCCTTCGGGGGAAACCCCGGAGGCCGTTCGCCTTTCGGGGCGGCGCGGCTCGGATCGGCCGGGACTGCGGCCCGGCGACCGGCCCGCGGCATCGCCCGGCGCTGGCCAGTGCGCGGCCGGACCCGTCCGTTGCCCCGCGACCACGGGCCGGGGGATTTCACGGCATAATTTGAAACTCCTATCGCATTGCCTTGGCTGGTGCGGGTGATGGGCCGCGACTATCGTGGCGTCACGTTCGCAGACCCGACGGCTTCGTCGGCGCGGACCGCGTAGGGAGGACGCCCGATATCCGCAGCCGACCGCTCGACCGGGTCACCGGGCGATGCCGTCCGGCCGTGGGTCGCCACACCGGTGTGCCACGCACTTCGGACCGATTTCCCGACCGCCAAGACCCGCGACCGCGACTCCACCGCCCGGAAGCTACGAAAGGACCCTGGCATCATGGCTGCAGCCGACACCAACACCATCCCGCACAACGCGGTGAACGAGATCCTGCCCCCGACCAAGCTCTTTACGCTGGGTCTGCAACACGTCCTGGTGATGTATGCCGGCGCCATCGCGGTGCCGCTGATCGTCGGCCGGGTGCTCAAGCTCGAACCCGAGCAGGTCGCCTTCCTGATCTCCGCCGACCTCTTCGTCTGCGGGATCGTGACGATCATCCAGTCGCTGGGCGCGACGCAATGGTTCGGCATCAAGCTGCCGGTGATGATGGGCGTGACCTTCGCCTCGGTCGGCCCGATGGTGTCGATCGCCGCCGCCAACCCGGGCACGGAAGGCGCGCGGATGCTGTTCGGCGCGATCATCGGCGCCGGCATCATCGCGATGCTGATCGCGCCGCTGGTCAGCCGGATGCTGCGCTTCTTCCCGCCGGTGGTCACCGGCACCATCATCCTGGTGATCGGGGTCACGCTGATGCGCGTCGGCATCAACTGGATCTTCGGCCTGCCGGTCGGCCCGACCGCCCCCGAGATCGTCGATCCGGCCCATACCGCCTGGCTCGAGGAGGTGCGCGGCATGCTGGCCAGCGGCGCCATACCGGAAATCCCCGCGGGGCTGACGGTCGCGCCGACGCTGGACAACCCGCGCTATGCGACGCCGCAGAACATGATGATCTCGGGCATCGTGCTTTTCACCATCATCCTGGTGATGAAATACGCCCGCGGCTTTTTCGCCAACATCTCGGTGCTCCTGGGCATCATCGTCGGCGGCGTCGTCGCCGCGGCGCTCGGGATGATGCATTTCGACAAGGTGGGCGATGCCGGCTGGTTCGCGCTGATCACGCCCTTCCATTTCGGCCTGCCGATCTTCAACCCGATCATGATCCTGACCATGACCCTGGTGATGATCGTGGTGATGATCGAATCGACCGGCATGTTCCTGGCCCTGGGCGAGATGTGCGGCAAGAAGATCGAGCGGCCGTCGCTGGCCGCCGGCCTGCGCACCGACGGCCTGGGCACCGTCATCGGCGGTCTCTTCAACACCTTCCCCTACACCTCGTTCAGCCAGAACGTCGGCCTGGTCGGCGTCACCGGCATCCGCTCGCGCTATGTCTGCGTGGCCGGCGGCGCGATCATGATCGTGCTGGGCCTGGTGCCGAAGATGGGCGCGCTGGTCGAGGCGCTGCCGGTGGCGGTTCTGGGCGGCGCGGGCCTGGTGATGTTCGGCATGGTCGCGGCGACCGGCGTGCGCATCCTTGGCGGCGTCGATTTCAAGACCAACCGCAACAACGGCCTGATCGTGGCGATCTCGCTCGGCATGGGGATGATCCCGCTGGTTGCGCCCGATTTCTCGATGTGGCTGCCGCACGCGATCGAACCGCTGATCGACTCCGGCATCCTCTTGGCCGCCATCGCCTCGGTCGTGCTGAACATGGCGCTGAACGGCACGCGGAACATCACCGAGGAAGAGCTCGCCCACGCCGCCAAGCAGTCGGACGGCGGCCACTGACAGGCGAAACCCGCGCCCGGCGGCCCATGCGGTCGCCGGGCGCATTCGGGCGGAGGTGCGGGGGCACCTTCGCCCGTTTTCGTCGGTGTGCCGCGGTCCGGGTTTCCGGGCTATGCCGCGGTGCCCAGGGCGATGGTGTAGACCACGCCCTCGGCAGGCGCCTCCAGCCCGATCAGCCGGTTCAGCGCCATGTCGCGGTAGCCGCCCATGCAGAGCGTGTCGAGCCCGGCCTCGGCGGCGGCGAGGCAGAGGTTCTGCGCGGCGTGGCCGGCCTCGAGCAGGATGTAGCGATAGCCGCGCGGCCCGTATTTCTTCTGCGCGCGCCCGAACACCGCCCCGAGGCAGAGGATCACCGGGGCCTGCTCGACGAAGGGCCAGGTATAGAAGATCTCGGCCGCCCCGCTTTGCCAGGGCGCGTCCGAGACCTGCTCCAGCGCTTCGCCGATGGCGTCGACATGGTAGATGCCGGGCGCCACGCCCGCGACGCGGTTCACCAGCAGGTAGAGCTCCAGCGGATAGAGCCCGCCTGCCGACGGCACCGCGCGCCGCAGGAAGCGTCCGCCGCCCTGCATCGGATCGGGGCCGAGAACGCCGTAGGTGGCGCGCAGCATCGCCGCCAGCGTCGCCAGCGGCAGCGGCGCCGGCGCGAAGGCGCGGACCGAGCGGCGCCGGGCGGCCAGCGTCTGCACCGCCCCGTCCGGCGCGGCCGGCAGTCTGGTGCGCGGGGCGTCCGGATAGCTGCGCACCTCCTGCACGTAGGGCGCGGCGCGATAGGCCTCCTCGTTGAGCCAGGGCTCGGAATTGAGGTGGAAGAGGCGCGAGAGGCTGGTGGGGTCGTCGACGGGGATGCTCATCAGTCAGGCCAGCGGATGGGGGCAGGGGTTCAGCGTGTCCGCCGTCAGCGGCGTCTTGCGCAGGCCCCAGGCGACCGGGGCGTCGTAGAGGCGAGGCCCGGCCAGACGCCCCTCGCCATGGCCGAAATGGATCGGCTGGAAGCCGGTGATGAACCCGCGCACCACCCGCGGACCCAGCGGCGCGATATCGGGCGCGGTGATCTCGGCATAGGCGACGCGGGCGCCGGTGGCGGTGGCGCCTGCGACCAGCGCCTCCAGCGCCGCATCGGGGGTTTCGGTCTCCGGGCGGGCCAGGTCAGGCAGCCGGACGCGTCCACCCTTGAACAGGAAGTCGAACTCGTGCAGGTTCGCCGGGATTGCGTGAAAAAGCGGGTGGTCGTCGAGGTCCCTGACGTCCGCGTAGCTTTTCAGCCGCGCCGCCGGATCGCCTGACTGCATCCGCGCGGCCATGCTGGGCCGGGCCTGGCAAAGCTCGAACACCGCCTTGTCGACCGCCACCACCGGATCGAGATCGCAGCCCATGCCGATCAGCCGCGCCGCCTGGCCCGGATCGGGGTTCTCGGCCACCGCCATCACCACCGTCGCCGCCTGGTCCGTGGCCAGCCGCAGCAACCGCACGGTGACGCCGAAGCTCGCATAGTGGCGCAGGATCGCGGCGGCGTGACAGCCGCCCTCGGGCGTCTCGATCCGCGTGGCGGGCAACCGGTTCAGCCAGGTGATCATCAGCGCGTCGCGCTCGATGACCTCGTAGAGCGCGCCGAGGATTGCGGCGGTCAGGTTCGGCCCGGCGGCGAGCCCGTTCGAGGTGATCGCGGTGACGTGGTCCTCGCGCCGGGGCGTCGGGCTGACCAGGTAGACCAGCGCGGCGGGCAGATCGACCGCCTGGCCCGAAGGCAGCTCGACCCCGTCGATCCAGGAGGTGGGCGTTTCGGGCGACCAGGCCGGGTAGGGCAGTCCGGCGGCATATTGCGCGGCCGTGTGCAGCACGCAATCGGCGGGGGTGATGGCATTGGGCGCGGCGGGCCCGACCCGGACCCGCGCCGGGTCCCAGTGATAGGCGCAGTAGCGCTCGATCGCCTCGCCGAGCGCCGAGAGCTTGGCCTCGGCCTCGGTGCGGCCCTTGCCGGCGTTCAGCCGCTCGCTGCGCGGCGCGTTGCGGAAATCGTAATGCGCCAGCGTCGCGGTCCACAGGTGCGGCGGGCAGGGCTCGTCCGGGCCACGCCCCTGCGGCACCAGCTCGGTGACCAGACCGGCGCGCCGGCTGACCAGCGCCGCGACCAGGCGCGCGGCTTCTGCGCTCTCGCCGGTCATGCCGCCGGCGCCGTGCCGCCGCCGCAGACCGGGCAGCCGGGCTTGCGCAGCACCGTGTGCTTCTCCTGGCGCAGTCCGGGCAGGTCCAGGGTCAGGAAGCGCCCGTCGAGGCTGGGCTCGGCGGCGCCGCTCAGCACCGAGATCGCCTCGGCGGCCAGCATCCCGCCGACGATGTCGGCGCCCACCGCAAGGTTCTCGCGCCGCGCCCCGAGATCGCTCTGCAGCCGGTCGAGGCGCTTTTCCAGCGCGAAGCGCGCCTGCGGGTTGCCGGCGGCGGCGACCTCGCGCATCCGCCAGCACATGTAGCAGGCCGCGTCCGGCGCGCCGGAAAAACCGGGGCCGATCAACAGCTCGGTGCCCTCCATCGCGCCGCTGAGCCAGCGGATGCCGGCGGCCCGGGCGGCGCGGTTCAGCTTCAGCGCCAGGTTCAGCTCGCCCGACTCGAGGCAACAGAGCACCATGTCCGCGCCCGCGATCAGCGCCCCGATCGCCTTCGGATCTGCGGGGCGCGCGGTTTCGGCGGCGATCTCGGTCTCGGGGCCGACGGCAGCGAGCCGCTCGGCCAGCACGGCCGCGCGCGGCTGGCCGATGTCGGCGTCGCCGTAGAGCGCCGAGACGTAGGGGTCCGCCGCACCCACCGGCGCCGGATCGACGATCAGGAGCCGCCCGATCCCCGCCGCCGCCAGGGCGCGCGCCGCGGTGGCGCCGGGACCGCCCGCGCCGAAAAGCACGACGCGAGCGCCGGTCAGCTTGCGCTGGGCGGCGCGGCCCTCGGGCGCGGCCTCGCCCAGCCAGCCCAGCTGCGGGGCCAGCCGCGCGGGCAATTCTCGCTCGGGCGTCTCGCTCTCGACGACGATGCCCTGCGCGCCCAGCATGTCAAGCGCGGCCTCCAGATCGGGGCGCTCGAAGAGGTCCGCGACCTCGTCGCAGATCGCATCCATGCTATGCCGCCCGTCGAGCAGCGGCGCCACCTCGCGGGCGAACTCCCGGAAGGAATGGCCCTTCAGCGTCAGCGACCGGCGCCAGGAGACGACGCGAAAGATCTCGTCGCCGCTTTCATCGGGAGGCTCGGTCCAGGTGAGAAAGCAGTCAGGCAAAAGTGGATTCTGAAACGGCATGGCGCTCCTGCCAGAGGGAATCGGGACGCTCGCGGAACACCGCCAGCGCGACCGCGCGGGTATCGGCGCGGGCGATCAGCCCTGCGCGGTCGAGGGAGGCCAGCACCGCGTCGATCTCCTCGACGGGCCGGCCGGTGGCCTGGGCAAGCCCGGCGACGGTCGCGGTGGAATCGCAGAGCGCATAGACCAGCGCCGCCAGCCCGCGCAGCTCGTGGCGCGGCGCGGTGGCGGCCGGGCGGCTGTCGTGGATGGTCACCCCCTCCGCGTCGAAATGCGCATCCAGCCGGGGCGGGGCGGCCTCCTGGGCGAACCTGGCCGCCTTCCACTTGCCGACCTCGGCCTGCACGGGGGCGACATAGGCGTTCGGATCGCGGTCGTCCTCGTAATCGTGATCGAAGAAATAGGCGAGCCGCGCCAGTTCGCGCCGTCCCAGCGGATAGACATAGAAATAGGCCCGCGCCGGGCGCATCCGGCGGATGCCGAGTTCCTCCGCGCGGGTGTGGAAGGGGCTGAACCGGTCGAGCCGCAGCATCCCGCAGGCGCAGGGCGGATCGAGATGGGTCAGCCGCGGGAAGAGCCGCGCCATGGCGGCGTAATCGTCCGGGTCCTCGCGCGGGAAGCCGGCCAGCAGGTTCCACGAGACCTCGATGCCGATCTCGGCGCACCAGCGCAGCAGCTGGATGTTCTGGAAGCCGGTGCAGCCCTTTTCCATCAGCTTGAGCACGTCGTCGGAAAAGCTCTCGATGCCGGGCTGGATCTGCGACACCCCGCCGGCCTTCAGCGCCTGCAACTGGTCGCGCCGCAGGTTGGCCTTGACCTCGAAGAACATGTCGAGCTTGAGGTCAGCCTCGGCCAGGCGCGGGAACAGGGTCTTGACGTATTTCATGTCGAGGATGTTGTCGACGCAGCCGACGCGGCTCGACTTGTGGCGATCGGCGAGCCAGACGATCTCGTCGAAGGCGCGCTCGGGCGATTTCGAGCGGAAGGCCATGGTGTCGCCATTCAGCCCGCAGAAGGTGCAATGGTGCTTGGCGCCCCACCAGCAACCGCGCGAGGTCTCGAAGACCAGATGCCCGTCGAAGAGCCCGGCCAGGTCTGAGCCGGCGAGGCGCGCGAAATAGTCGTCGAAATCCGGATAGGGCAGGCTGTCCATCGCCATGATCGCCGCCGAGCGGGCCGGGGTCTGGGTCGCCCCGCGCTCCAGCACGCCGGGCACCGGCGCGTCCTCAGCGCGGCCGGCCAGCCGGTCCAACAGGCGCGGAAAGCTCAGATCGCTCTCGCCCGAGCAGACATAGTCGATCCATTCGAAGCTGCGGATCATCTGCAGCCCCATCTCGCCCTCGCAATTGGCGCCGCCGAAGACCACCACCGGCGGGTTCGGAAGCGCTTTGAGCCGGCGCGCCATGCCGAGACAGGCGCAGGTCTGGTGGAAGACCGTGCTGAACCCCACCACGTCGGGCTTGCACGCCATGATCTCGGCAACGCAGGCATCGAGATAGTCCGAGCGGATGCGCCGGATCTCGGCCATGGTCTCGACCAGCTCCGGGTCCTCGCCCAGATAGGGCAGCAGGATGTCGGCCAGGTACTCCTCGGGCGCCGCGATCTCGGCGCCGAACACGTCATCGGCGAATATCCACTCGCCGATCAGCAGGTTGGGCGGGAAATTCGAGGCGATGCGCTGGTACGGCGCAAGGCCGACGCGCGCCGCCAGATCGACGTTGAAATAGATCGCCTCGGCGGAGTGACCCGCCGCGCGCGCCTCGGCGATCAGCAGCCCCACCCCCATTGCGGGCCGGCCGACATCGGCGAAGGGCACGACGGGAAAGACCACGTGCATGGGGGCCTCCTGGGTGCGGCGAGAGAGGGCCGGGTGGCCGCGTGGCCGCCCGTCAGGGCAGGATCAGGGCCGGCTCAGCCGCCCAGCGATCCGAAGCCGCCGCCCGAGAAGCCGCCGCCGCCCGGGGCGCAGCCGCCACCGCATTCGTTGATGCAGTCCTGGATGATCGTGCAGGCGCGGATTGTGCATTGCTGCACGATGGTGCACTGCTGGACCACGGTGCAGGCACGGATGGTGCATTGCTGGACCACGGTGCAGGCGCGGATGGTGCACTGGTTGATCACGCAGGGCCGCACGCATTGCTGCACGACGCAGGCGCTCGTCGTCGGGAGCGCCGCGGCGGACTCGGTCAGTCCCTCGGCGCCGCCACCGGCCACCGCGCCGCCGCCCATCATCGCGGCGACCTTGTTGTAGGCGCGCATCTCGTCTTCGGTGACCTGCATGCCCTTGAGCTTGTCCTCAAGCTCGGCAACGCGCATCTCCAATGTCTTTTCGGGGTCTTTCTTGTCGGCCATGTCAATAACTCCGAACACTTTTTCAATAGCCAATGGTTAACATAACGGTTGTCTTCGGTCAATCTGGATCGCCTGTCGGCTGTGCCGCGGCCGGGCGGATCGGCGCCGACGCGGCGCCCTTGTCAGTCGTCCGTTTCCGCCGAGATGGCGGTGATCAGCCGGGTCTCCAGCAACTGTCCCTGGCGGTGCAGGATCGGGTAGGCGGCCGAGGCGATCAGGCTGTTGAGATCCTTCAGCGCCTTGAGGGTTTCCAGGTGGATGTTGCTGGAGGCGAGGCTGGTGGTAACGCCGCCCGAGATCCGCTTGAGATGCTTCTTGCGGCTCGAGCGCTCGCGCCGGGCGATCTCGGTCTTTTCCTCGAGCAGCAGGCGCGCGGCTTCCGCATCGTCCGCGATCACCACGCTGGCCGCGATGTGGAAGTTCTGCATGACGCTCTCGTGCATGTCGCGCAGCTCCTGCAGGCCGGCATCCGAGAACTTCACCCCGTCCCGCGCCCGCTGCAGTGCCCGCGGCACCAGGCGCTTGACCAGGATGTCGCCGGCCGATTCCAGCGCGATGGCGTATTCGGTCAGGTCCCGGACCTGCTTGCGGTCCTCCTTCTTCATCTCGTCCAGCGGCAACCGGGCGACGAAGCTGCGCACCCCGTCGAGCGCGATGTTGACATGCTGGTCGCGGGCGATGATCGCCTGCGCCCGCTCGTGGTCGGGGGTGACGAAGAGATCCATCACCGGCCCGCACATGGCCTCCACCAGGTTCAGCATCCGCAGCGTCTCGCGGCGCAGGGCGCTGACCGCAAGTTGCGGGCGCTGCAGATCGGCCTCGCTCAGCGCCGTGCGGGTGTCCGGGTCGAGATCGCCCTGCGGCGCGCGGTCCGGCAGCAGCCGGCGCATCGGCGCCTCGAGCAGCCCGACGAACGGCAGGGTCAGCAGCAGCAGCGCGTTGAAGGCCAGGTGGATGTTGACCAGGTTCTGGCCCGGCGCCTCGACCGTCAGCAGCGCGTTGAGCCCGGGCAGGCGCGCCACCGCCAGCAGCGCGAGGATCGCGGCGCTGCCGCGGACCAGCGCTGCCGCCAGCGGGATGCGTCGGGCGGCGGGGGGCATGGTCCGGCTGAGCCAGAGCGGGATCAGCGACGATCCCAGGTTGGCGCCCAGCACCAGCGAGATGCCCGCCGCCACCGGCAGGGCGCCGACCGAGACCAGCGTCACGCACATCAGGATCACGGCGAGGCTGGACATCATCACGAAGCTCAGCCCGGCGCCGACCAGGAAGGCGGCGACCGCGTCGCGCGTCAGGTAGCGCGAGAGGGCCGGCAGCACGCCGCTGTCGCGGATCGGCTCCATGGTCTCGCGCAGGAAGCCCAGCGAGATCAGGATGAAGGCGATGCCCAGGATCACCCGGCCGGCCTGCTTGAGCGTGCGGTTCTCGATCTTGATGAAGAGCACCCCGCCCACCGCCAGCAGCAGCGGCACCAGCCAGTCGAGCGGGAACGAGAGCACCTGCACCAGCAGCGCCGATCCCAGGTCGCCACCCATGATCACCGCCAGGCTGGCGGCAAAGCCGATGGCGCCGATGCCGGCGAAACCGGCGGTCAGCAGCGCCACCGCGGCCGAGCTCTGCAGCAGGATCGCCAGCCCGAAGCCGGTGGCGGCGGCCCGCATCGGCAGGCGCGAGGCGGTCACCAGCCGGCGGAACCGGGCGCCATAGGCGCGTTCGATCCCGGTCCGGACCATGCGCACGCCGAAGAGCAGCAGCATCGTCGCGCCGGTCAGGTGGATCAGGAAGGACAGGATCGCCATCGGTCTTGGAAATACCTTCTGAAACAATCTCTTCGGGGCGTGAGTTCACCTTCTGAAAGACCACCGCCGCGCTGCGCCGCGTCCCGCTGCGCGGCAGGCGAGCAACGCGTGCCCGAAGGCCCGGAGTGTGTCCCGTCTGCCTGCGCAAATCAAGCGGCGCGAAAAGAAGTGCCGAGGGGCGGAGAACCGCATGGGCGTCGACGCTGGGGGCGGCAGACGCGAGAAGCTCTGCCGCGCCGTCCGGGCGCACGCGAATTCGGCAGCTGAGACAGTTCTAATGCGCGAAAAGCCGCTTTGGACTCACGAAGCGTGCAAGGTTCTCCGGGGCGCAGACCCGGATCGCGCCCGACCCGCCCCGCCCGCGCGCAACGCGCGCCCTCGGCGCGACGCGAGCGCGATTTCTTCGCCCCCACCCTCGGCTCGGGCGCGATCCTTTGTGCAGGGGGCCAAGCTGGCCTCGTCTGGCTCTAGCCGCGTGGGCCGGCGAAGCGCGCCTGCCACTCCTCGCGCTGCTCGTCGGTGATCTTGGCGAAGAGCACCTCGGGCACGGTGAAGCCGTGGCCGGGCGGCAGCGCCGAGAGTGCGGCGGCCACGTCGCCCGGCCAGCTGGCATTGTCCGTGCGCATCGCCTCCAGCATCGCGGCGCTGGTGGCGGGGATGAACGGGGACGACAGCACCGCGTAGAGGCGGATCAGGTTCAGCCCGAAGCGGACCTGGGCGGCGGCGCGGTCCGGATCGGTCTTGACGGTGACCCAGGGCGCGGCGGCCTGCAGGTATTCGTTGCCCAGGGCCCAGATCGCCCGCAGCTCCTGCGCCGACTTGCGCACCTCCATCCCCTCCATGAAGCCCTCGTAGGCACGGATACGGTCGGCGAGATCCGCGATCAGCGCCACCTCCTCGGGACCGTATTCGCCCCCCTCAGGGACGGTCTCGCCGAATTTCGAGCGGCAGAACTTGGTTATGCGGCTGACGAAATTGCCCAGCACGTCGGCGAGATCCTTGTTCACCGCGGCCTGGAAATTCTCCCAGGTGAACTCGCTGTCGCTGCTCTCGGGCGCGTGGCTCAGCAGCCACCAGCGCCAGTAATCCGCCGGCAGGATCGCGAGCGCCTGGTCCATGAACACCCCGCGCCCCTGGCTGGTGGAGAACTGGCCGCCATCGTAGTTGAGATAGTTGAAGGACTTGAGGTGATCGACCAGCTTCCACGGCTCGCCCGAGCCCAGGATCGTGGCCGGGAAGCTGAGCGTGTGGAAGGGCACGTTGTCCTTGCCCATGAACTGCACATAGCGCACGTCACCCGCGCCCTTGTCGGTGCGCCACCAGCGCTGCCAGGCGGCCTCGTCCAGCCCCTGCGCCTCGGCCCATTCGGCGGCGCAGGCGATGTATTCGATGGGCGCGTCGAACCAGACATAGAAGACCTTGCCCTCCATCCCCGGCCAGTCCTCGGTGCCCTTCTTCACGGGGATGCCCCAGTCGAGATCGCGGGTGATGCCGCGATCCTGCAGCCCGTCGCCGTCATGCAGCCATTTCTTCGCGATCGACGTGGTCAGGATCGGCCAGTCGGTCTTGCTGTCGATCCAGCGGTCCAGATCGTCCTTGAGCGCCGACTGGCGCAGGTAGAGATGCTTGGTCTCGCGCACTTCCAGATCGGTCGAGCCCGAGATGGCGCTGCGCGGATCGATCAGGTCGGTCGGGTCGAGCTGCTTGGTGCAGTTCTCGCACTGATCGCCCCGCGCCTTGTCATAGCCGCAATTGGGGCAGGTGCCCTCGATGTAGCGGTCCGGCAGGAAGCGTCCGTCTGCCACCGAATAGACCTGCCGCTCGCTGACTTCGCGGATCAGACCGTTCTCGGCCAGCTTGCCGGCGAAATGCTGCGTCAGGCGGTGGTTCTGCGGGCTGGAGGATCGGCCGAAATGATCGAAGCTGAGCCCGAAGCCGCGGGCGATCCCGGCCTGGACCTGGTGCATCTCGGCGCAGTACTCGGCCACCGGCTTGCCGGCCTTGGCGGCGGCCAGCTCCGCCGGGGTGCCGTGCTCGTCGGTGGCGCAGAGGAACAGCACCTCGTGGCCGCGGGCGCGGCAATAGCGGGCGAAGAGGTCGGCGGGCAGCTGGCTGCCGACCAGATTGCCCAGGTGCTTGATCCCGTTGATGTAGGGAATCGCCGAGGTGATGAGGATGCGTGCCATGACTGTCCGCCCGAGGAATTCTCGGGGTTCCTTAGCGCAGGCACCCGGGGGCGTCACCCCCCGTCATCGTCCTGCGTCCGGTCGCCGCTGCCGGGCGGGCGCGCGTCGCGCTGGCGCCGGAACAGCCGCCCGACGATGAACGAGGTGCGCGGGGAATAGACGTAGGGCGTGCGCTCGAGCACGGTCGGGCGCACTCGCATCCGCACCAGCCCGAAGCCGACCAGCACCAGGTGCCCCGCCGCGATCATCGCGAACATCGCCGTGGGTCCGTACCAGCCGATCAGCTTGGAGGCGGCGAGGGGCGCGGCGATGGCGCCGATGGCATAGAAGAACATCAGCGCCGCCGACAGCTCCACCCGTTCGGAGCTGTCGGCAAAGTCATGGGCATGGGCGGCGGCCACCGAGTAGATCGGAAAGGTGGTCATCCCGAACAGGAACGCGCTGGCCATCACCGCAGAATAGCCCAGGGCGTTGGTTCCGGCGGTGATGCCCGAGCTGACAATCGCGGCGACCGACAGCCAGATCAGCACCCAGCGACGGTCGAACTTGTCCGCCAGCCAGCCCACCGGGTATTGCGCCAGCGCCCCGCCCAGCACGAAGGCGGCGAGGAACCAGCCGATCTGCCCGGCGGTGAGACCGACCTCCTGCCCGTAGACCGGCCCGATCATGCGGAACGAGGCCGAGGAGAGCGCCGCCACCACCACACCCGCGGCGGCCAGCGGCGAGCAGCGGATCGCCAGCATCGGCCGCAGGCGCGGCGCGTCGGGGGTCTCGGGCTGCTGGGCGGTGGTCAGGGTCAGCGGCAGCAGCGCCGCGCAGCAGAAGATCGCCAGGATGTTGTAGGAGACATAGCTGGCGGGGGGCAGGATGCCGATCAACAGTTGCGCGAAGAGCGAGCCGCTCATGTCGACGACGCGGTAGACGCCCATGGTGCGCCCGCGGGTGTCGTTGGTGACCTTGGACTGCAGCCAGGCCTCGATGATCGTGTAGCAGCCGGCCACGCAGAGCCCCGAGGCCACCCGCATCAGCGCCCAGGCCCAGGGATCGATGACCAGCATGTGTGCCAGCAGCCCGATGGCGCCGGCGGCGGTGAAGGCGGCGAAGGCGCGCGAATGGCCGACGCTGCCCATCAGCCTCGGCGCCCACCAGCAGCCGATGAAGAAGCCGAGGAAATGCGCCGAGCCGAGCAGGCCGATCTGGGCGGTGGAAAAGCCCAGCTGCAGACCCGAAAGCGCGTCGAGCGGGCCGACCCCTCCCGAGGAGAGTTGCAGCAGCAGCACCGAAAGGAACAGGGCGGCGAAGGAGATCAGCAGGCGCATTGCCGGCATCAAGCCGCAGGCGACGGCCGGTGGCTAGTGGGTTTCCGACCTTTTTCGTCGTTCGCCGCCCGTCGCCCCTCCGCGCCGGCGCGAGCTTTCGAATTGCCCTTCCCGCCGCAGCCTGTAGGGTCCGCGCCGGAAGAGAAAGGAACGCGCCATGAAGATGAACCCGCTGGGACGCACCGGCCTGATGGTGTCCGAGCTCTGTCTCGGCACCATGACTTTCGGCACCCAGACCGGCGTGGCCGAGGCCCATGCCCAGATCGACCGGGCGTTGGCGGCGGGGATCAATGTCGTCGACACCGCCGAGATGTACCCGGTGAACCCGGTGCGCAAGGACACGATCGGGCGCACCGAAGAGATCATCGGCCAGTGGAACGCGGCCCATCCGGAGCGGCGGGGCGACTACATCCTGGCGACCAAGCATTCCGGCGAAGGGCTGGCGGCCGTGCGGGACGGCGCGCCGATCTCGGCCGCGACCATCCCCGGCACCATCGAGGGCGCGCTGCGGCGGCTGCGCACGGATCACATCGATCTCTACCAGTTCCACTGGCCGAACCGAGGCAGCTACATGTTCCGCAAGAACTGGACCTATGACCCCTCCGGGCAGGACCCGGCGGCGGTGCTGGCGAACATGGAGGAGTGCCTGGAGGCGTTGCAGCGCGAGGTCGAGCGGGGCACCATCCGGCATTTCGGCCTGTCCAACGAAAGCGCCTGGGGCACCGCGCAGTGGCTGCGCATCGCCGAGGTGCGGGGAGGACCGCGGGTCGCCTCGATCCAGAACGAGTATTCGCTGCTCTGCCGTCTCTTCGACACCGATCTGGCCGAGCTGAGCGTGAACGAGGACGTGGGCCTGCTGGCCTTCTCGCCGCTCGGGACCGGGCTGCTCACCGGCAAGTATCAGGATGGCGCGGTGCCCGAGGGCAGCCGCAAGTCGCTGAGCCCCGAACTCGGGGGGCGCGACGTGCCGCGCGCCTACCAGGCGGTGGCGGCCTATCTCGGGATCGCGCAGCGCCATGGTCTCGATCCGGTGCACATGGCGCTGGCCTGGTGCCGGACCCGGCCCTTCATGACCTCGGCGATCTTCGGCGCGACCCGGATGGAGCAGCTCGAGCGGGCCCTGGGCTCGGTCGAGGTGACGCTCTCCGCCGAGGTCCTGGCCGAGATCGACGCCGCCCACCGGGCCCATCCGATGCCCTACTGACCCAGGCCCAGGGACGGGGCGATTGGTGAAATCGCCGGGGCGCGATGCGGATCGCTCTGGCATTTCTCGCGCCGCCGCGCGATGAAGGGGCAGGTCTTGAAGGGGAGGGTTCGCAAGATGCCGTTGACCATGAACAGGGAGGTTTTCATCACCTGCGCGGTGACCGGATCGGGCGGCACGCAGGACCGCAGCCCGCATGTGCCGCGCTCGCCGAAGCAGATCGCCGAGAGCGCCATCGCGGCGGCCAAGGCCGGGGCGGCGGTGGTGCACTGCCATGTGCGCGATCCCGAGACCGGCAAGCCCAGCCGCAAGGTCGAGCTCTACCGCGAGGTCACCGACCGCATCCGCGATTCGGACACTGACGTGGTGCTGAACCTGACCGCCGGGATGGGCGGCGACATGATCTTCGGCGATGTCGAGCATCCGCTGCCGCTGAAGGAGGCGGGCACCGACATGGTCGGCGCTTCGGAGCGCGTCGCCCATGTGGCCGCCTGCCTGCCCGAGATCTGCACTCTCGATTGTGGCACGATGAACTTCGCCGAGGCCGATTACGTGATGACCA
>JAGRMU010000232.1:0-142 GCA_020441165.1 Sedimentitalea sp. | reverse complement strand
GAGATCGAGGCCTTCGACACCGGGCATCTTTGGTATGCCAAGCAGCTGGTGAAGGATGGCATCCTCGAGGCGCCGGCGCTGGTGCAGCTCTGCATGGGAGTGCCCTGGGGGGCGCCGGACGACCTCAACACCTTCATGGCGA
>JAGRMU010000231.1:5761-6894 GCA_020441165.1 Sedimentitalea sp. | reverse complement strand
TGGCCGTCTCGCCCTGGGGCGAGGTGCTGGTCGATGGTGGCACCGAGCCCGGCGTGCACCTGGTCGAGATCGACGACGCGGCGGTGGACGCGGCCCGCCGCAAGGTGCCCTCGCTGGAGCACGCGCGCCCCTTCGGCGGCCCCTGATGGAGGCGGAGACCAACGCCCTGGCGGTGAGTCTCTTCAGCGAGATCCTGACTGCCGACCAGCTGATGCGCAACCGGCTGAGCCAGGCCTTGCCCAAGGGCATGGAGATCTCGCACTTCTCGGTGCTCAACCATCTCGAATTCGTCGGAGAGGAGCGCAGCCCGGCGCAGCTGGCCGCCACCTTCCACGTCACCCGGGGCGCGATGACCAACACGCTGGCCAAGCTGGAATGGGCGGGCCATGTCCATATCCGCCCCGACTGGGACGACGCCCGGCGCAAGATGGTGACGATCAGCCCGGCCGGGCGCCAGGCCCGCGACCGCGCCATCGCGGCGCTGACGCCGATGATCAACCAGATCGTGGTCGAGCTGGGCCCCGACAAGGTGCGCGCGATCCTGCCGGTGCTGCGCAGCCTGCGCACCCGTCTGGAAGCGCGGGACTAGGACGAGACGCGGTCTGGCCGGAGCCTTTGCTATATACAGAAGATCGCGCCCGTCCCGAGGGTGGGCGCAATCGCGCCGGCGACGCGCCAACGGCGCGCGTTCCGCGCGGGCGGGTCGGCGCGATCCTAGGCTGACGCCCCGGAGAAACCTTCAGGACTGTTTGTCCGAAGACAGCGGATCCCGCTCATCCGTCCTTCGGCGCGAGGCTGGCGGTGACGTAGTTGACGCTCAGATCGCGGGGCGAGAGGCGCCAGCTCCAGCTCACCGGGTTGAACACGAAGCCCTTGCGGTCCACCGGCTCCAGCCCGGCGCGGGTCAGCAGGTCGAAGAGCTCGTCGGGGGTGATGAATTTCGCCCAGTCATGGGTGCCCCGCGGCAGCCAGCGCATCACCACCTCGGCGCCGACGATGGCCATGGCATAGGACTTGGCAGTGCGGTTGATGGTCGAGCAGACGTGCAGCCCGCCCGGTTTCAGCAGCTGCCGGCAGGCGGTGAGATAGGCCAGCGGATCGGGCACATGCTCGACCACCTCCATGTTCAGCAC
>JAGRMU010000231.1:4429-5556 GCA_020441165.1 Sedimentitalea sp. | reverse complement strand
GCCTCGGCCTTGGGATCGCGGTCGAACTCGGTCGCGATCTGGGTGACGATGTAGTCCAGGCGGCAGGGGTTGAGCATGTGAAGCGGCTTGAACTTGCCGGCCGGATCCCACCAGTCCGCCGCCATCGCCTCGAACTTGGCGATCTCGGACGGATCGACGGTGGATTGTGACACTTGCATTCGCTTCTCCATGTGATCTTCTGCGACTTGAGGATATATTAGGGCAATAATGGACAAGTTCCCGGACCAAAAGCGCGCAGTGCAGTATCTCCATCCGCCGGTCGATCCGTTCGACCAGCGGATGCTGGATGTCGGCCAGGGCCACCGGCTCTATGTCGAGCAATGCGGCAATCCGGCCGGCCTGCCGGTGGTGGTGCTGCATGGCGGGCCGGGCGGCGGGTGCAGCCCGGCGATGCGGCGCTATTTCGATCCCGCCCGCTACCGGGTGATCCTCTTCGATCAGCGCGGCTGCGGGCGCTCGCGCCCCCATGCCTCGGTCGAGAACAACACCACCTGGCATCTCGTCGCCGATATCGAGGCGATCCGCACGGCGCTGGAGATCGACGCCTGGCTGGTCTTCGGCGGCAGCTGGGGCGCGACGCTGGCCCTGCTCTATGCCCAGAGCCATCCGGACCGCGCGCGTCAGCTCATCCTGCGCGGCGTGTTCCTGATGACGCAAGCCGAACTGGACTGGTTCTATGGCGGTGGCGCCGGGCGGTTCTGGCCGGAGCCCTGGGCGCGCTTCGTCGGGGCGATCCCCGAGGCGGAACGGGGCGATCTGATCGCGGCCTATCACGCGCGCCTCTTCTCGGGCGATCTGCCGCTCGAGACGCGATTCGGCCGCGCCTGGTCGGCCTGGGAGAACGCGCTGGCCTCGATCCATTCCTCCGGCACGGTCGGCGAGAGCCCGGGCGATTATGCGCGGGCCTTCGCGCGGCTCGAGAACCACTATTTCATCAACCGGGGATTTCTCGAGCATGACGGCTGGATCCTTGCCAACATCGACCGCATCTCGCATATACCCGGGGTCATCGTGCAGGGGCGCTATGACATGATCTGCCCGCCGACCTCGGCCTGGCGCCTGAGCGAGGCCTGGCCGGCATCGGAGTTGAAGATGATTCGCAATGC
>JAGRMU010000231.1:4086-4378 GCA_020441165.1 Sedimentitalea sp. | reverse complement strand
ATCGCCGAGGACACCCCGCAATGACCCGGATCGACCGCCGTGCCCTCTTTGCCTCCGGTGCCGCCGCCGCGCTCCTGTCGGCGGCCGGGGTGTCGCTGGATGCCGCGCCGGTGCCGGGCGGGCGGCTGCGCCTGGCGGTACCGCGCGCCGACGGGCTGATGGAGGCGGTGGCGCGAGCCTCGGTCTTCGACACGCTGACCGAGATCGCCCCCGACGGCGTGCTGCGCGGCGAGCTGGCCACCGGCTGGCGCGCCAGCCCGGATGCGCGCGTCTGGCTGTTCGATCTGCGGCG
>JAGRMU010000231.1:2293-3860 GCA_020441165.1 Sedimentitalea sp. | reverse complement strand
ACCGGGCGCTACCGGCTGGAGCGCGCCCGGGCGGGGCGGCATTTCCTCGGCCAAAGGGTCGATCCGCATTACAAGGACGGGCGCGCCGGCTGGGCGGACAGCGTCGAGATCATCGTGATCCCCGATGCCGGGGTGCGCGCCGAGGCGCTGCGCGACGGCTATGTCGACGTGGCGGCCCTGCCGCTGGCCGAGGGGCTGGCGGGGGGCGGGTTCCTCTGTCATCCCTCGCCCGAGAACATCGCCCTGGCGGCGCGGCGCGACGTCGGGATGCCGCGGCGGATCGGCGCGCGCGCCGCGCTCGACGACGGGCGGATCGCCGAACGCTGGTGGAAGCGCGCGGACGGCTGACACAAGTTTGCCCGGGGGGCTTGCACAGCCGCCGCGGCTTGCGTATATGGCCCTCAACAGCGGCGCATCGGGCTCTGGGCCCGACGCTCCACCGGACAACGATGACGGGCCGCGGGCCCGTTTTTTTGTGTCCGCGCCCGAATTGGAAGAGATGAGCAACGACCTGATTGCAAAAGCCGCGATCGACCGCCGCCTGGCCGAGATCCTCACCCCGGTCCTCGAGGACATGGGGTTCGAACTGGTGCGCGTGCGCCTGATGTCGGGCAAGTCGACCACCCTGCAGGTCATGGCCGACCGCCCCGAGGGCGGCATCGAGGTGGACGATTGCGCCGCGATCTCGACCGCCATCGGCGCGGTGCTGGATGTCGAGGACCCGATTCTGGACGCCTACACGCTGGAGGTCTCGAGCCCCGGCATCGACCGCCCGCTGACCCGGCTGAAGGATTTCGACACCTACGAGGGCTACGAGGCCAAGCTGGAAACCGCCGAGCTGCAGGGCGGGCGCCGCCGCTTCAAGGGGCAGCTGGCCGGCATCGAGGGCGACGAGGTGCTGATCAATGTCGAGGAAGGCACCATCGGCCTCAAGTTCGACTGGCTGAGCGATGCCAAGCTGGTCCTGACCGACGATCTGATCAAGGAAATGCTGCGCCAGCGCAAACATGCCGGCGCCCTGAACGAAGCCGCTTTCGACGAGATTTCACCAGAGACACCCTTGCCGGGGGACACCGAGACCGAAGGGTCGCACGAGGAGAACACCTGATGGCCATTACATCCGCCAACCAGCTTGAACTGCTGCAAACCGCCGAGGCGGTGGCGCGCGAAAAGATGATCGACCCCGGTCTGGTGGTCGAGGCGATGGAGGAATCGCTCTCGCGCGCGGCCAAGAGCCGGTACGGCGCCGAGATGGACATCCGCGTGAAGATCGACCGCAAGACCGGCAAGGCGACCTTCACCCGGGTGCGCACCGTGGTCGAGGACGAGGCGCTGGAGAATTACCAGGCCGAGATGACGGTGGATCAGGCCAAGGCCTATTTCCTGCCGGCCAAGCCGGGCCGCGACGAGTTCTGGCAGCGCGGCGACGCGCGCATCGACCCCGAGGGAGCGCCGCAGGTCGGCGACGAGTTCCACGAGGTCGTGCCGCCCGTCGAGATGGGCCGGATCGCCGCGCAGAGCGCCAAGCAGGTGATCCTGCAAAAGGTGCGCGAGGCCGAGCGCGACC
>JAGRMU010000231.1:1882-2263 GCA_020441165.1 Sedimentitalea sp. | reverse complement strand
GACCGCCAGTTCGAGGAGTTCAAGGACCGCGCCGGCACCATCATCAACGGGTTGGTCAAGCGCGAGGAATACGGCAACGTCATCGTCGATGTCGGCGCCGGCGAGGCGATCCTGCGCCGCAACGAGAAGATCGGCCGCGAAAGCTATCGCCCGAACGACCGCATCCGCTGCTACATCAAGGACGTGCGCCGCGAGCCGCGCGGCCCGCAGATCTTCCTGTCGCGCACCGCGCCCGAATTCATGGCCGAGCTCTTCAAGATGGAAGTGCCCGAGATCTATGACGGCATCATCGAGATCAAGGCGGTGGCCCGCGATCCGGGCAGCCGCGCCAAGATCGCGGTGATCTCCTATGACAACAGCATCGACCCGGTCGGCGCCTGC
>JAGRMU010000231.1:635-1815 GCA_020441165.1 Sedimentitalea sp. | reverse complement strand
CATCATCCCGTGGAACGAGGACCAGCCGACCTTCCTGGTGAACGCGCTGCAGCCCGCCGAGGTCTCCAAGGTGGTGCTGGACGAGGAAGCCGGCAAGATCGAGGTGGTGGTGCCCGAGGAACAGCTGAGTCTGGCCATCGGCCGGCGCGGCCAGAACGTGCGCCTGGCCAGCCAGCTGACCGGTCTCGACATCGACATCATGACCGAGGAAGAGGAAAGCCAGCGCCGCCAGAAGGAATTCGAGGAGCGCACCCGGCTGTTCATGGACACGCTCGATCTGGACGAGTTCTTCGCCCAGCTGCTGGTCGCCGAGGGCTTCACCAACCTCGAGGAGGTCGCCTATGTCGAGCAGGACGAGCTGCTGGTGATCGACGGGGTCGACGAGGGCACCGCGGCCGAGCTGCAGGCCCGCGCCCGCGACGTTCTGGAGGCGCAGGCCAAGGCGGCGCTGGACAATGCCCGCGCCCTCGGGGTCGAGGACAGCCTGGTTGAATTCGAGGGTCTGACACCCCAGATGATCGAGGCGCTGGCCAAGGACGGCATCAAGACGCTGGAAGACTTCGCCACCTGCGCCGACTGGGAGCTGGCCGGCGGCTGGACCACGGTCGACGGCGAGCGGGTCAAGGACGAGGGCCTGCTGGAATCCTTCGACGTCTCGCTGGAAGAGGCCCAGCACCTGGTGATGAGCGCCCGCATCCTGCTCGGCTGGGTCGATCCGGCCGATCTGGAGGCCGAGGAGGACGCCGAGTCCGAGGACGACGACGCCGAGCAGCACCAGGGGGTCGGGGCCTGATCCCGGGCCCCGGGTCGGGCGGATGAGTCGCGGCGGCGCCTCGAAGGATCGGACCGAGGGTCCCGAGCGCAGGTGCATCGTCACCGGCGAGGTGCAGCCGAAACACGGGCTGGTCCGCTTCGTCGCCGGCCCCGATGGCCGCGTCTGCCCGGACATCCTGGGCAAGCTGCCCGGCCGCGGGGTCTATGTCTCGGCCGACCGCGCGGCGCTCGAGAAGGCGGCGGCGAAGAAGCTCTTCGCCCGCGGGCTCAAGACCCAGGTGACGGTGCCCGAGGGTCTGGCGGACGAGGTCGAGCGGCTGCTGGTGCGGCGGGTGGTCGAGCTGATCAGCCTGGCGCGGAAATCCGGCGCGGCGGTGGCGGGCTACGAGAAGGTCAAGGACTGGCT
>JAGRMU010000231.1:0-487 GCA_020441165.1 Sedimentitalea sp. | reverse complement strand
GCGCTCGCCTCTGGTGGACTCGCGCAACGTGTTGTAGAGGAAGCCCAGCGATTGCGGGGCCTACGGGAAACGGATGGCGGCAACGGCCGCACGGAAGGGTAAAGAGCTTCATGAGCGATACTGACGGCAAGAAGACATTGGGTCTGCGTGGAGGGTCCCGTCCGGGGAACGTGAAACAGAGTTTCAGCCACGGTCGGACCAAGAATGTCGTGGTGGAAACCAAGCGCAAGCGCGTGGTGGTTCCCAAGCCGGGCGCCGCCAAGCCGACCGGTGCCGCCGCCGCCGCGGGGGGCGATCCCTCGCGCCGTCCCGCCGGGATCTCCGACGCCGAGATGGAGCGCCGCCTGAAGGCGGTGCAGGCCGCCAAGGCCCGCGAGGGCGAGGAAGCCGCGCAGCGCGAGGCCGAGGAACAGGCCCGCGCCGAGGAGCGCGAGCGCCGCCGCGAGGAACAGGAAGCCAAGGAGCGCGAGGAGCGCGAGCGCGAAGA
>JAGRMU010000230.1:8754-9458 GCA_020441165.1 Sedimentitalea sp. | reverse complement strand
GGCAGCCTGGTGATCGACACGATCACCGCCGGCGGCAAGGTCGACGCGCCGGTGCCGCAGCGGGTGTTCTGGTGCATCTTCGAGGGCGCCGTGGCGATCGTGCTGCTGCTCGGCGGGGGCCTCGCGGCGCTGCAGGCGATGGTCATCTCGACCGGGCTGCCGTTCACGGTGGTGCTGCTGCTGATGTGCTGGGCGATCTTCAAGGGTCTGCTGAGCGAACCGCGCTGAGCCGCGCGATCCGGGCTTGAATCCCGGGGCGGGTTGCGCCCAGAATGCACGGGCCCCGGGATTTCGCCGGGGCCCTTGCCGATCTTGGGGGATTGAATGGCTGACACCCGTCTGGATGTGGATTTCGTGCGCGCGCAGTTTCCGGCCTTTGCCGAGCCAGCGTTGCAGGGCCAGGCCTTTTTCGAGAATGCCGGCGGCTCCTATACCTGCGCGCCGGTGATCGACCGTCTGACCCGGTACTATCGGTCGCGCAAGGTGCAACCCTACGGACCCTACGAGGCGAGCCGGCTGGCCGGCGAGGAGATGGACGAGGCGCGCGCCCGCATGGCGGCGATCCTCGGCGTGGCGCCGGAGGAGTTGAGCTTCGGCCCCTCGACCACCCAGAACACCTATGTTCTGGCCCAGGCCTTCCGGCAGTGGATGCAGCCGGGCGAGGCGATCGTGGTGACCAACCAGGACCACGAGGCCAATTCCGG
>JAGRMU010000230.1:8500-8703 GCA_020441165.1 Sedimentitalea sp. | reverse complement strand
CCGTCCACCGGCCATCTCGACCCCGAGGCGCTGGAGCCGCTGCTGGACGAATCCGTGCGCCTGGTCTGCTTCCCGCATTGCTCGAACGTGGTCGGCGAGATCAACCCGGTGACCGAGATCACCGCCATGTCCCATGCCGCCGGGGCGTTCGTGTGCGTCGACGGCGTGTCCTACGCGCCGCACGGCTTTCCCAATGTCGGGCG
>JAGRMU010000230.1:0-8451 GCA_020441165.1 Sedimentitalea sp. | reverse complement strand
CTGATGGTCATCCGCCGGGCGCTGGCCGAGCTGCTGCCCAACCAGGGCCACCATTTCAACGGCGGAACGCTCACCAAGCGCTTCACCCCGGCGGGGCCGGACCATGCCCAGATCGCCGCCAGCGCCGGGATGGCCGATTACGTGCAGGCGCTCAGCGTCCATCATGGCGGCCCCGAGGGCGATCTGAAGGCGGCCGGCATGTTCGCCCACGACCTGATGCGCGCCCATGAGGTGGACCTGCTGCAGCCGCTGCTGGCGGCGCTGCGCGACCGCAACGACCTGCGCCTGATCGGTCCGGCCGACGCGGCGGTGCGGGCGCCGACCGTGGCGATGGCCCTGAAGGGGCCGGCGGCCCCGGTGGCGGCGGCGCTGGCGCAGGAGGGGATCATGGCGGGGGGCGGCGATTTCTACGCGCAGCGCCCGCTGGAGGCGATGGGGGTGGACCCGAGCCAGGGCGTGCTGCGGCTGAGCTTCACCCATTACACCACGCGGGACGAGATCGACCGGCTGCTCGCGGCTCTGGACAAGCATCTCTGATCCGTAGCGGCGCGCCGCACGTACCCCTTTCACAGGCTTTGACGCGGGAGGCGCCCGTCCATGTCCGACACCTCGCCGGTTCTGCTCTGGCACCGCCGCGACCTGCGGCTCTCCGATCA
This sequence comes from Sedimentitalea sp., assembly GCA_020441165.1. Taxonomy (GTDB): domain Bacteria; phylum Pseudomonadota; class Alphaproteobacteria; order Rhodobacterales; family Rhodobacteraceae; genus JAGRMU01. The sequence continues at coordinate 7,795 of JAGRMU010000230.1, read as the reverse complement.
TGCGGCGCTGAGCACGGCCTGCGCGACGGGCCGCCCGGTGATCCCGGTCTTCGTGCTCGACCCGCTGGCCGAGGCGCTGGGGGCGGCGCCGAAATTCCGCCTCGGGCTGGGGCTGGAGGCGCTCGGCCGGGCGCTGGAGGAGAAAGGCAGCCGCCTGATCCTGCGCCGCGGCGCGGCGCTGGAGTGCCTGCGCGCCCTGATCCGCGAGACCGGGGCAGGGGCGGTCTTCTGGTCGCGGCTCTACGATCCGGACAGTGTCGCGCGCGACAGCGAGATCAAGGCGGCGCTGAAGGGCGAGGGGATCGAGGCGCGTTCCTTCGGCGGGCACCTGCTGTTCGAGCCCTGGACGGTCGAGACCCAGACCGGCGGAGCCTACAGGGTGTTCACGCCGATGTGGAAGGCGGTGCGCGGCCACGAGGTCGAGGCGCCGCGCCCCGAACCGGGACGCATCCCTGCGCCCGGGCGCTGGCCGGGCTCGGACGCGCTGGCGGACTGGGCGCTGGCCGCCGCGATGGATCGCGGCGCCGAGGTGGTGCGGCCCCATGCCAATGTCGGCGAGGCGGCGGCTCTGGGGCGGCTGGGGCAGTTCATCGCCCACCGGATCGACGCCTATGCCGCGCGGCGCAACCTGCCCGCCGGGGACGCCACGTCGGATCTCTCGGAGAACCTGGCGCTCGGCGAGATCAGCCCGCACCGGCTCTGGCATGCCGGGCTGCGGGCGCGCGACGAGGGCAAGGCGGGGGCCGAGACCTTCCTCAAGGAACTGGTCTGGCGCGAGTTCGCCTATCACCTGATGCACCATTTCCCGCGCATACTGACCGGCAACTGGCGCGAGGAGTGGGACGGCTTTCCCTGGCGCACCGACGCCAAGGCGCCCGAGGTCGTCGCCTGGAAGCGCGGCCGTACCGGGGTGCCTTTCGTCGATGCCGCCATGCGCGAGATGTATGTGACCGGGCGGATGCACAACCGCGCCCGGATGATCGTCGCCAGCTTCCTGACCAAGCACCTGATGACCCATTGGCGCATCGGCCAGCAATGGTTCGAGCATTGCCTGATCGACTGGGATCCGGCCAGCAACGCCATGGGCTGGCAATGGTGCGCCGGCTCCGGCCCCGACGCGGCGCCCTATTTCCGGGTCTTCAACCCGGCCACGCAGCTGGAGAAGTTCGACCCGGACCGCGCCTATACCCGGCGCTGGATCGCGGAAGGGTGCAAGGCGCCCTCGCAAACTGCGCTCAGCTATTTCGACGCGATCCCGCGCGCCTGGGAGCTTTCGCCGGACGACGCCTATCCCGAGCCGGTGGTCGATCTGGACGCGGGCCGCAAGCGCGCGCTCGAGGCCTATTCCGGCCGCGATTTCTGATCGGAACCAGACACATGGCTTGCCTGCCGAAAAACCTTGCTCTAGCCTTGCCCGGGGCCGCTACCGGGGAGGCGCGGATGATCCTGACACAGACGGACGGGCAGCCGGATCTGCCCCGCTATTTCCCGCAGGTGATGCAGATGCTGCAGACCATGCGCAACGGCCGGCTGGACATCGTGCTGCCGGACGGGCGCAGGTTCCGCGCCGAGGGCCCCGGCCCCGGCCCGGTGGCCGAGCTTGACGTGCACAACCCCGACCTGTTCGCGCGTCTGATCCGCGAGGGCGACCTGGGCTTCTGTGATGCCTATCTCGACAACTGGTGGAGCACGCCCGACCTGCAGAGCTTCATGGACCTCGTGCACATGGGCAACGAGGGGATCTATGACGGCTTTCCCGGCTTCGGCCTGGTGCGTGCCTTCGAGAAGCTGCGCTTCTGGCTGGTGCGCAACCACCGCCGGCAGGCGCGGCGCAACATCTCCTATCACTACGATCTGGGCAACGAGTTCTACAAGCTGTGGCTGGACGACACGATGACCTATTCCAGCGCGCTCTTCACCTCCGGCCAGGAGAGCCTGGAGGCGGCGCAGACGGCCAAGTATGCCAGCATGATCGACCAGATGGGCGCACGCCCCGGCGATCACATCCTGGAGATCGGTTGCGGCTGGGGCGGCTTCGCCGAATATGCCGCGAAAGAACGCGGGCTGCGGGTGACCGGGCTGACGATCAGCGAGGAACAGTTCAAGTATGCCCGAGAGCGCATTGAAAGGGCAGGGCTTTCGGACCGCGTCGAGCTCAAGCTGCAGGACTATCGCGACGAGCGCGGCCGCTATGACGGCATCGCCAGTATCGAGATGTTCGAGGCGGTGGGCGAGAAATACTGGCCGGTCTATTTCCGCACCGTGCGCGACCGGCTCAAGCCGGGGCGCAACGCCACGCTGCAGATCATCACCGTCGCCGACCAGCGCTGGCAGGTCTACAAGCGCGGGGTGGATTTCATCCAGAAATACATCTTCCCCGGCGGCATGCTGCCCTCGCCCTCGGTGCTGCGCCAGCAGATCGCGAATGCCGGGTTGCAGGTGGCCCGCTCGGTCGAGTTCGGCCCCAGCTACGACATCACCCTGCGGCGCTGGCACGAGACCTTCAACGAGAAATGGGACCAGATCGCCGAGATGGGCTTCGACGCGCGGTTCCGCCGCATGTGGAATTTTTATCTGACCTCCTGCGCGGCGGCTTTTGACAACGCGACCGTGGATGTGACACAGATCACGGTGACACGTCCTAGTTGAATCCCGGATCCTGAATGCCCGATGCCGCCCGTCTCGTCGCCGCCGTCAGCCTGGCGATCATCGCCTGGATCGTCTCCGGCCTGATCCCGCCGCTGATGCCGGAGGGCACCGACTTCGGCTATTTCGCCTTCGTTAATGTCGGGCTGGGCATACTCTGCGGCTGGCTCGTCATGGGCCGCCGGGCGGGCCGCGGGATCACCGCGGCGATCAACAACGGCCTGACCGGGGTGGCCGCGCTGGTCTTCTGGGGGCTCTTCGTGCAGGCCACCAACGAGATGGTGCGGCTGGCCATGCGCAACCGCTTCGGCGGTCCGTTCGAGGCGATCCTGGCGATCTTCGAGATCGGCGCGGACTATGCCCGGGTGCTGGTCGATTCGGGCATCCTCACCGTGCTGCTGGTCGGCGCGGTGCTGGCCGGGCTGGCCACCGAATATGCCTGGCGCACCTGGCGCTGAACCTCGGGGAGTGTCCGCGATGACCGCGCTGTTCTTCTACGGCACCCTGCGCTGCATGCCGCTGCTCGAGATCGTCCTGGGCCGGTCGCTGGGGCCGGGCGATCTGGAGCCGGCGACCGTCGAGGGCCATGGCGTCTACTGGGTCCGGGGGCGCGACTTTCCGATCATCGTGCCCGGCGTGGACGCGACGGCGCCAGGGCTGCTGCTGCGCGCCGCCAGCGCCGAGGACGTGGCGCGGCTGGAGTATTACGAGGGCGGCTTCGATTACGACCTGAGACCGGTGCCGGTCCGCACCGGGGCGGGCAACGCGGCGACGGCGCAGGTGTTCCTTCCGCGCCCCGGCACCTGGCAGGCCGGCGCGCCGTGGTCCTATGACGACTGGCACGCCGCCTGGGGCCGGATCGCCCTGCGCGCCGCCGAGGAGGCGATGGCCTGGTATGGCCGGATCAGCGCCGCGGAGCTGGCGGCGCGCTTCGCGCCGATGCGCGGCCGGGCAGGGGCCTGGGTCGCGGCGCAGGACCGCGCCGGGGACCCGGCGCGCGATCTGGCCAGCGACGTCGAGGTGAGCGCCCATCGTCGCGCCTATGCCAACTATCTCGCCGTCGAGGAGATGGACCTGCGCTTTCGCCGCCACGACGGCAGGATGAGCGCCCCGGTCACCCGCGGCGCGCTGATGGTGGGTCATGCCGCGATCCTTCTGCCCTACGATCCGGTGCGCGACCGGGTGCTGCTGATCGAGCAGTTCCGCGCCCCGCTCTACATGGCCGGCGATCCGGCGCCCTGGCTCTGGGAGCCGGTGGCCGGCATGGTCGATCCCGGCGAGAGCCCCGACCAGACCGCGCATCGCGAGGCGCGCGAGGAAGCGGGTCTGACCCTGGCGCGGCTGGAGCGGGCGGGGGGCGTCTATACCAGCGCCGGGGTCTCGGGCGAGTTCCACCATCTCTTCGTGGCCATTGCCGACCTGGACGGCGCCGACGGGGGCGGCGACGGTCTCTCCAGCGAGGGCGAGGACATCCTGGCCCGCACCGTCGGCTTCGAGGAGTTGATGGCAGGGGTCGATCAGGGACGGTTGCGCAACATCCAGCTGGTGACGCTGGCGCTGTGGCTGGCCCGGCACCGCGACCGGCTGCGCGCCGCCGCCTGACCGGCGCCCGGGGCCGACATGCCTTGTTGTCGGGCGGGGCGGCGGTTACATCTGGATCAGCAGCGAACCGGGCAGCACACGGGGGGGCACCATGCATATCGCGCGCGATCTGGCCGAGGCCGTAGGACACACACCGCTGATCCGGCTGCGCCGCGTCAGCGAGCAGACCGGATGCGAGATCCTCGGCAAGGCGGAGTTCATGAACCCCGGCCAGTCGGTCAAGGACCGCGCGGCGCTCTACATCATCCGCGACGCGGTGGCGCGGGGCGAGCTCAAGCCCGGCGGCACCATCGTCGAGGGCACCGCCGGCAACACCGGCATCGGCCTGGCGCTGGTCGGCGCTTCTATGGGGTTCAAGACGGTGATCGTCATCCCCGAGACCCAGTCCGAGGAAAAGAAGGACATGCTGCGCCTGGCCGGGGCGGAGCTGGTGCAGGTGCCCGCCGCGCCCTACCGCAATCCCAACAACTTCGTGCGCTATTCCGAGCGGCTGGCCGCCGCGCTGGCCAGGACCGAGCCGAAGGGCGCGATCTGGGCCAACCAGTTCGACAACGTGGCCAACCGGCAGGCCCATGTCGAGACCACCGGCCCCGAGATCTGGGAGCAGACAGGCGGCAAGGTCCACGGCTTCGTCTGCGCCGTCGGCTCGGGCGGCACACTGGCGGGCGTCGCCGAGGCACTGCAGCCCAAGGGGGTGAAGATCGCCCTGGCCGACCCGATGGGGGCGGCGCTTTACAGCTATTACACCACCGGCGAGCTGGCCATGGAGGGCAGCTCCATCGCCGAGGGCATCGGGCAGGTGCGGATCACCAGGAACCTCGAAGGCTTCACGCCCGATTTCGCCTACCAGATCCCCGACGAGGAGGCGCTGCCTTACGTCTTCGATCTGCTGCACGAGGAGGGGCTGGTGATGGGCGGCTCGACCGGGATCAACGTCGCCGGCGCAGTGCGCTTGGCGCGCGACCTGGGTCCGGGTCACACCATCGTCACGGTGCTCTGCGACTATGGCACGCGCTACCAGTCCAAGCTCTTCAACCCGGCCTTCCTGCGCGAGAAGGGCCTGCCGGTGCCGGACTGGATGAAGCGCGGACCGGCCAGCATCCCGGGCGTCTTCGAGGACGCATGATCGCCCGCAACCGCGCCGCCGGGCTCCTTCTTGCCATCCTGTTTGGCCTCTGGGCCGGGCTTGCCGCGGCGCAGACCCCGCCGTCAGAGCCCCAGGTCAACGATTGGAGCGCGACCGCCGGGCGCGCCGAGACGATCCTCGACGAGGATCGCGCCTCGAACGCCGCCCTGGAGGAATTGCGCGCCGAACTGGTGAGGTTTCGCGAGACCTTCGCGCAGTCGCGCGGCCTTCACAGGGAGCGCATCGCCACGCTCGAAGCGCAGATTAACGCCCTCGGACCGGCGCCGGAATCCGGTGACGAGCCGGCCGATGTCGCCCGGCTGCGCAAGAGCCTGACCGATGAGCTGAACCATCTGAAGACCCCGGGCATTCTCGCCGATCAGGACTTCTACCGCGCCAACGGATTGATCGGCGAGATCGACCGGAAAATCCGAGAGCGACGAAGCCGGCAGCTGCTGTCACGCACCGCCTCGCCGCTGTCCGTCGAGAACTGGCCGGACGCGGTAGCCGTCTTCGTCAGATTCGCTGCGGCCATCGCCCGCGAATCCCGCGAGAACTGGCAATCCGGGATCGTGACGACACAGGTCGGCAAGCATCTGCCGGTGATGGTCGGGTTCGCGCTGGCCGGGTTGCTGCTGCTGATCCGCGGCCAGGTCTGGTCGCGGCACCTGGGCGACTACCTGCGCAGGTTCGGGGGGCGCGGCACCGGGGTCTGGACCTTCCTGGTCTCGCTGTCGAAGATCATCCTGCCCCTTGCCGGGCTCTTCCTTCTGAGCCGCGCCGCCCAGTTGTCCGGTCTCTTCGGTCTGCGCGGCGACTTCCTGCTGTCCATGATTCCCTACTGGGGCGCCATCATCCTGGTGTTCAAGTGGCTCGCCGACCAGCTCTACGGGAACCTGGCCAGGCAGGGCGAGGACGGGCTTCTGCCGGTCAACCAGAACCGCCGGCTCGGTGCCTGGTACCTGGTGGTGTCGCTGGGCGTGCTGATCGTTCTACACCGGCTGGTCGTCTTCCTGGCGCGATTCAGCGTGGTCAGCGAGCCGGCCCAGGCGGTGCTGGGGTTCATTCCGATCCTGCTGACGGCCCTGGTCCTGATCCGCCTGCAGCGCGTCGGCCTCAAGCTTCGTCCCGGGACCGAAACCGGAGCCGAAGGCGAGGGACAGTCCTTCGGCATGAGGCAGTTTGCCGAAGCCGTGCGGCGTCTTGTCGTGGTCCTCGGCGTGCTGGCCGTCCTCCTGGCGGCCGTCGGCTATGGCTATGCCGCCGAGGCGATCATCTATCCGGCGGTTGCAACGCTGGCGGTGTTTGCGGTCATCATCATCCTTCAGAGCTTTCTCGCCGATCTCCTCGCCTGGATCTCGCCCAAGGGGGACGCGGCGCGCGATTCCCTGGCCATGGCGCTGCTCAGCTTCGTGCTGCTGCTGCTGTCGCTGCCGGTACTGGCGCTGATCTGGGGTGCACGGGTGTCCGACCTGACCGAGCTTTGGACGCGGTTTCTCGCGGGGTTCGACATCGGCGGCACCCGCGTCTCGCCGATGGATTTCCTGGCCTTCGTGCTGATCTTCTCGATCCTCTACGGTCTGACCCGTCTGCTGCAGGCCGTGCTGCGCAACAACCTGCTGCCCAAGACCCGCATGGATCCGGGCGGCCAGAACGCCATCGTCGCCGGAACCGGCTATGTCGGGATCTTCCTCTCCGCGCTGATCGCGGTCACCGGCGCCGGCTTCGATCTCTCCTCGCTCGCCATCGTCGCCGGGGCGCTGTCGGTCGGGATCGGTTTCGGGCTGCAGAACATCGTGTCGAACTTCGTCAGCGGCATCATCCTGCTGATCGAGCGGCCGGTGTCGAAGGGCGACTGGATCGAGGTCGGCGGCCAGCAGGGATACGTGCGCGACATCGCGGTGCGCTCGACCCGGATCGAGACCTTCGACCGGACCGACGTGATCGTGCCGAACTCGGACCTGATCAGCGGCCAGGTCGTCAACTACACCCATGGCAAGACCGTGGGCCGGGTGATCGTGCCGGTCGGCGTCGCCCATGGCACCGACACCCGCAAGGTCGAGGCGATCCTGACCGAGATCGCCAACGCCCATCCCATGGTCCTGGCCAACCCGGCGCCCAACATCGTCTTCCAGGGCTTCGGCGCCGATGCCCTCGCCTTCGAGATCCGCGCCATCCTGCGCGACGTCAACTGGGTGCTGTCGGTCCGCTCGGACATGAACCACGAGATCGCCCGGCGCTTCGCCGAGGAGGGCATCGAGATCCCGATCGGCCAGCGCGACATCTGGCTGCGCAATCCCGACGCGCTGCCCGGACGGACGCAGGAAAGCGGGTGAGGTCGGCGTTTTCCGCCCGACGCCCCTTGCACAGCACCGCGCCGCGATTGTAGAGAGTCGCCCACGGAGAGGTGGCCGAGTGGTC
>JAGRMU010000229.1:2363-2511 GCA_020441165.1 Sedimentitalea sp. | reverse complement strand
ACATCGACGCCAACGGCATCGTCTCGGTCGGCGCCATGGACAAGGGCACCGGCAAGGAGCAGAAGATCACCATCCAGGCCTCGGGCGGCCTGTCGGACGACGACATCGAGAAGATGGTCAAGGACGCCGAGGAGAACGCCGAGGCCGA
>JAGRMU010000229.1:0-2294 GCA_020441165.1 Sedimentitalea sp. | reverse complement strand
GGAAGAGCATGGCGACAAGGTCGACCCCAGCACCGTCGAGGCGATCGAGCTGGCGATCACCGCGCTCAAGGACGAGGTCGAGACCGACAAGACCGAGAAGATCCGCGGCGGCATCCAGAACCTCACCGAGGCGGCGATGAAGCTGGGCGAGGCGATCTACAAGGCCAGCCAGGAGCAGCCCGATGACGAACCCGCGGCGGCCGACACGCCGCGCGGTGGCGACGACGACATCGTCGATGCCGAGTTCGAAGACCTGGACGATGACAAGCGCGCCTGAGGCATAAGCCGGGTCAGGTCGGGCCGGTCCGTTGAACGGGCCGGCCCGGTTGCGTTCCGGCAGAGAGGACGGACAGATGTCGAAACGTGATTTCTACGAGGTGCTGGGCGTGTCCCGCGGGGCCAGTGCCGAGGAGATCAAGAAGGCCTATCGCACCAAGGCCAAGGAACTGCATCCCGACCGCAATTCCGACAACCCGCGCGCCGAATCGCAATTCAAGGAGGCCAACGAGGCCTACGAGGTACTCAAGGACGCCGACAAGAAGGCCGCCTATGACCGCTTCGGCCACGCCGCCTTCGAGGGTGGCATGGGCGGTGGCGCCCGCGGCGGGCGCCACGGCTTCGGCGGCGGCGATTTCAGCTCGGCCTTCTCGGACGTGTTCGACGATCTCTTCGGCGATTTCATGGGCGGGCAGCGCGGCGGCGGCGGGCGCAGGGCGGCGCGCGGCTCGGACCTGCGCTACAATCTCAAGGTGACGCTGGAAGAGGCCTATTCGGGCCTGCAGAAGACCATCAACGTGCCCACCGCGGTGGCCTGCTCGGCCTGCTCGGGCTCGGGCGCCGAGGGCGGCGCCGAACCCACCGCCTGCCCGACCTGTTCGGGCATGGGCAAGGTGCGCGCCCAGCAGGGCTTCTTCACCGTCGAGCGCACCTGCCCGACCTGCTCGGGGCTGGGGCAGATCATCAAGAACCCCTGCAAGTCCTGCTCGGGCGCCGGGCGGGTCGAGAAGAACCGGGCGCTGAACGTCAACATTCCCGCCGGGGTCGAGACCGGCACCCGGATCCGGCTCGCCGGCGAGGGAGAGGCCGGGATGCGCGGCGGCCCGCCGGGCGATCTCTACATCTTCGTCGAGGTGGCCGCCCACGATCTTTTCGAGCGCGACGGCGTCAACCTCTATTGCCGGGTGCCGGTGAGCATGGCCAAGGCCGCCCTCGGCGGCGCCATCGAGGTGCCCACCATCGACGGCGGGCGCGGACGGGTGCACATCCCCTCGGGCAGCCAGTCGGGCCGCCAGATGCGCCTGCGCGGCAAGGGCATCCCCGCCCTGCGCGGCGGCGGTGTCGGGGACATGTTCATCGAGCTGGCGGTCGAGACCCCGGTCAACCTGACCAGCCGCCAAAAGGAGATCCTGCGCGAATTCGAGGACCTGAGCGAGGACAACAACCCGGAGACCAAGTCCTTCTTCTCCACCGTCAAGTCCTTCTGGGACGGCATGAAGGGCTGAGCGGCGTCCAGATGGTGTAGACCCAGCCGGGATTGCCCACGCCGGGTGTCGCTCCGCGCCAGAACCGCTCGGGAACGGTGACGGTCTCGCCGAAGCACAGGATCGGCACGAACAGCAGCGGCGTCGCCAGAAGGTCGGCCAGTTTGGTCAGAAAGATCGACGGGTGCGGTGGACGTTCGCCAAGCATCTGCGAGGTTCGCCCACCCAGACTATAGGGAGCCCACGACTGCTGTCAGCACTTCCGCCCCGGGCTACCGCGCTGCGGGCCAGAGCCCTCCATCTCCGTCAAGGCTGCGCCGGGCCGGCGTGATGGCAAGCGACGGTGGCGCCGGGCTCTCCTGTCGGCGCCAGAACCGGTGCAACCGACCTGCACAACGATGTCGCGCGCGAACAGCGGGTGTGGAACCGGCATCCCGCCGGCGGATCGATCGGGGATGGAAGCTCGCCCTGCAAGACGATGCGCCGGCGGTTGCGTTCGACGCGCGGATCGGCGCGCGGGATCGCCGATATCAGCGACTGCGTATAGGGGTGCTGCGGATCGGCGAAGAGCGTGCCTACCGGCGCCATTTCCACGATCTGGCCGAGATACATCACCGCGACACTGTGCGAGATGTGGCGCACGACGCCCAGATCGTGCGCGATGAACAGGTAGGCGCAGCCAAGCTGTCGCTGCAGGTCTTCGAGCAGGTTCAGCACGCCCGCCTGGATCGACACGTCGAGCGCCGACACCGGTTCATCCAGCACGATCAGGTCAGGGTTCAGCGACAGGGCGCGCGCGATGCCGATGCGCTG
>JAGRMU010000028.1:4944-9571 GCA_020441165.1 Sedimentitalea sp. | reverse complement strand
GCTCGACATGGGCTTCATCCCGGATATCGAGCGGATCTTCTCGCTGACCCCTTTCACCCGGCAGACCCTCTTCTTCTCGGCCACCATGGCGCCCGAGATCGAGCGGATCACCAACCTGTTCCTGTCCAACCCCGAGCGGATCGAAGTCGCCCGCCAGGCCACCACCGGCGAGAACATCTCCCAGGGCGTGGTCATGTTCAAGGGCTCGCGCCGCGACCGCGAGGCCAGCGAGAAGCGTGCCCTGCTGCGGGCGATGATCGACGCCGAGGGCGAGAAATGCACCAACGCGATCATCTTCTGCAACCGCAAGACCGACGTGGACATCGTCGCCAAGTCTCTGAAGCAGCACGGCTATGACGCTGCCGCGATCCATGGCGACCTGGACCAGAGCCAGCGCACCCGCACCCTCGACGGCTTCCGCGAGGGCAGCCTGCGCTTTCTCGTCGCCTCGGACGTGGCGGCGCGCGGGCTCGACGTGCCGGCGGTGAGCCACGTGTTCAACTTCGACGTGCCCAGCCATGCCGAGGATTACGTCCACCGGATCGGGCGCACCGGCCGCGCCGGGCGCGACGGCAAGGCGATGATGATCTGCATCCCCCGCGACGAGAAGAACCTCGCCGATATCGAGCGGCTGGTGCAGAAGGAAATCCCGCGCCTGGAGAGCCCGCTCGGCCCCCGCGCCCCCGCGCCGGACTCCGAGACCGACGCGCCCGAAGAGCGCCGGCCCTCCAGCCGCAGCCGCAGCCGGTCCTCCGGCACGCGCAGGTCCGCCGAGAAACCGGCCCGCGAACTGGTGACCGAGGCGGCCGAAAGCCCGGCGCCTAGTGCGGTGGAACCGGAGGCCCGGGAGCCGCAGCGCGAGCGGGCGCCGCGCGGACGCAGCAGCGAGCGGGGCGGCGAGCGGTCCAGCGAGCGCTCCACAGACCGCTCCGGCGGCCGGGGCGTCGTCGGGATGGGCGATCACATGCCCAGCTTCATCGCGCTCAGCTTCGACGAGCGCCGCACGGACTGAGCTGGCCGCGCGGCCACCGCGGATGACCCAGCCCATGCGGCATCACCGGGACGCAATTGAACCGACGCAGACGACGGCGGCATTGACCCGCCGCGCCCTGCTGATGGCCCTCGCCGCATCCGGCATCGGCGCGGCGGCCCGGGCATCGGGCGCGCCGGAGATCGAGACCCTCACGCTGGTGATCCCTGGCAGCGAGGGCGGCGGCTGGGACAGCTTCGCCCGCGCCATCGGAACTGCCCTGACCGGTGCCGGGCTGGTCGGCAGCGTCACCTATCGCAACCTGCCCGGCGGCGGCGGCGCCACGGCGATCGACGCGCTCAGCGACATTTCGGGCGAGGCCCGCGGCACGACGCTGATGATCGCCTCGACCCCCTTCACTGTGCGCGCGGCGCAAGGACGCTTCGGCGATGCCTTCGGCGCCCTCACCCCCGTCGCGGCGCTGACCGGCGATCCCGCCGCCTTCCTCGTGCCCACCGAGAGCGCCGTCGCGTCGATCACCGACCTGCTGGCCGCATTCGACGCCGATCCGCTGGCCTTCGCCCTCGGCGGCAGCACCGCGCCCGGCGGGCTCGACCATCTGGCCGCATCGCTCGCGATGGAGGCCTCGGGCCGCGACCCGCTGGCGCTGCGCTACCAGCCCTTCGGCGCGCGCGGCGACGCGGTGGCGGCGCTGGTCTCCGGCGGCATCGCGGCGCTCGCCGGCGGTCTCTCGACGGCGCTGCCGCTCGCCGGCACCGGCGAGTTCCGCATCCTCGGCATCGCCGCCGAGGCCCGCTCGCCCGCCGACCCCGACGTGCCGACCCTGCGCGAGGCGGGCATCGAGGCAGAGTTCCTCGACTGGACCGGCGTCCTCGCCGCGCCCGACCTGCCGCAGGCCGACTTTGAGCGGCTGACGAGCCTGTTCGCACGGCTGGCGGAAACCCCGGACTGGCAAGCGGCCCGGATCCGCAACCGCTGGATCGCCTCGGATCTGCGGGGCGAAGCCTTCGGCGCCCTTCTGGCAAGGCAGCAGGAGGATTTCAGCAGGGTGCTCGGCAAGCTCGGGTTCCTGTGACGACAGCGCACCGCCTACGCAGGATCAGTTCCAGAAAAACCGCTTAGCCTGTTGAACCGAGGACCGCGCCCGACACGAGGGCGGGGGCGATAACATCGCGCCCGCGTCGCGCCAGAGGCGCGCTTTCAGCGCGACGGGGCGGGTCGGGCGCGATCCGGGGCTGCGCCCCGGAGGGACATTTGGAAGGGCAAGTCCAAGAAGGCGCACCCACGCGCCAGGACTCACGCGCTCACCGCCACCTCCGGCAGCGCCGCCAGGTCCGCCGCGCAGAGCGGCCCCGCCGCCCAGGGCCGCAGCCGCAACCGCACCGCCTGCAGCAGGTCCGCATCCCCGGCCTCGGCGGTGAAGCCCGCCGCCCGCGCCCGCGCCCGGAACTGGTCCGCATCGGCGCCGCCCGCCGCCACGCCCGAAGGCCGCCGCGCCAGGCCCTGCCGTTCCAGCCGCGCCCAGTCGAAGCGCGGGCCGGGATCGCACTTGCGCCCCGGCGCCATGTCGGAATGGCCGATCACCGCCTCGGGCGCGATCCGCCAGCGCGCCATGATGCCGGCCAGCAACCCCTCCAGCGCCGCCATCTGCGGCTGCGAGAAGGGGTGATCGCCACGATTGTCCAGCTCGATCCCCAGCGAGCGCGAGTTGATGTCCGCCATCCCGTGCCACTCGCCGTGGCCGGCGTGCCAGGCGCGCATCTCCTCGGCGACCAGTTGCCAGAGCCGCCCGTCGCGCCCGATCAGGTAATGGCAGGACACCTCGGCGCCCGGATCGCAGAGCCGCGCCAGCGCCGCCTCGGCACCCTCCATCGCGGTGTAATGCAGCACGATCAGCGCCGGCACCAGCCGGTCACGGCGCGGCCCGAAATTCGGCGAGGGATGCCAGATCGGCGCCGCCACCCTGCGCCGCTCCGCGCTCAGTTCTGCTTGGCCTGCCGGTAGGGGGTCGGGTCCCAGCTGCAGGCAAAGCCGTCGCCGTCGGGGTCGAGCCCGTACTGGTCCTGCTGCGGCCCGCCGCTGGACAGGAACGCCCCCTGCGCGAGGTCGGGCGAGCTGTAGCGGGCGCAGTTGCGGGCCACCCGCGAGGCGGTGTTGACGCCCGAGCGGCTGTAGACCCGCGTGCCCGGCGCATGGTCGGTCGAAAGCGCGTAGTTGACGATGTTCGGCTGATCGCTGCTTGGGCGCTGCGGCAGCTCGGTCGGCGGCACCACCTGGTATTGCGCGCGGTTGGCGGCGATCCGGTCGGCGTCGCTCTCGATCGATTCGCGCGACGCCACCGCCTCGAAATCCTGCTCGTCGGAAATGCCGGGCGCGGTCGTGTCCGTCGTAGCCGGCGCGATCTGGCTGCTGCTCACCGCGGCGGGCGTCGAGATGCCCCCGGTCGCAGCCAAGGCGGCGGTGGTCTGCGCGGCGATGTCGTCGCTGCCAAGGTCCTCGACCGCGGTGGGCGCCTCGACCAGACGGGTCTCGTCCGAGATCGCCGGCGGCAGCGGGAAGGGTTGCCCGGCCGGGGGCGCCCCCTCCAGCGCCGCGTCGCGGGCCTGCTGGTCGGGGCTGGGCGTGCTGAAACCGACGCCGGGGCCGCTGTTCGGCACCGGCGCGGCGCAGGCCGAGAGCAGGCCGAGGGTGAGAACCGTTGCAATCGTTGAGCGCATGGAACCTGTCCTGTTGCTTGGGCGTCGTTGGGTCACCGAAACTACCACCATCGCGCCGGTTTGGCCACAAATCCCGCCGCGCGCTCCAGCGCATGGGCGGTGTTCAGCAGATCGCCCTCCTCCCAGGGCCGGCCGATCAGCTGCAGCCCCAGCGGCAGGCCCTGCTTGTCGAGCCCCGCGGGCACCGAGATGCCCGGCAGGCCCGCAAGGTTCACGGTCACCGTGAACACGTCGTTGAGATACATCTGCACCGGGTCGGCCTCGGCCATCTCGCCCAGCCCGAAGGCGGCCGAGGGGGTCGCCGGGGTCAGGATCGCGTCGATACCACCCGCGAAGGCCTCCTCGAAATCGCGCTTGATCAGCGTCCGCACCCGCCGCGCACGGTTGTAATAGGCGTCGTAGAAACCCGCCGACAGCACGTAGGTGCCGATCATCACCCGCCGCTGCACCTCGGGCCCGAACCCCTCGGCGCGGGTCTTCTCGTACATCTCGGTGATGCCGTCGCCCTGGGCCAGCTTCGCGCGGTGGCCATAGCGCACCCCGTCATAGCGCGCGAGGTTGCTGGACGCCTCGGCCGGGGCGATCACGTAATAGGCCGGCAGCGCGTATTTCGTGTGCGGCAGCGAGATGTCGACGATCTCGGCGCCGGCCTCCTTCAGCATCGCCGCGCCCTCCTGCCAGAGCGCCTCGATCTCCCCGGGCATCCCCTCCATGCGGTATTCGCGCGGGATGCCGATCCTTTTGCCGCGAATGTCGCCCGACAGCATCGCCTCGAAATCGGGCACCGGCAGGTCGGCGCTGGTCGAATCCTTGGGGTCGTGCCCGGCCATGGCCTGCAGCATGATCGCCGCATCGCGCACCGTCTTGGTCATCGGTCCGGCCTGGTCCAGCGAGGAGGCGAAGGCGACGATCCCCCAGC
>JAGRMU010000028.1:0-4886 GCA_020441165.1 Sedimentitalea sp. | reverse complement strand
CGAGCCGCCGGTATCGGTGCCGGTGGCCGCCAGGCACAGGTCCGCCGCCACCGCCGCCGCCGAGCCGCCCGACGAGCCGCCGGGCGTCAGCGCGGTGTCGTCGTCGCCCCCTAGGGGCGCATTGCCAGTGCCGCGCCGCCAGGGGCTGACCGCGTTGCCATAGGTGCTGGTCTCGTTGCTGCTCCCCATGGCGAACTCGTCCATGTTCAGCTTGCCCAGCATCACCGCCCCGGCGTCGATCAGCTGCTGGCTGACGGTGGATTCGTATTCGGGCAGGAACCCTTGCAGGATCCGGCTGCCGGCCTGGCTGGGCACGCCGCGCGTGCAGAAGAGGTCCTTGATCCCGATCGGCAGCCCGCACATCGAGGGCACGTCCTCGCGCCGCTGCAGGCGCGCATCGGCGGCCCGCGCCCGCTCCAGCGCGATCTCGGGGGTCTTGTGGACAAAGGCATTGAGCGCCCCGGCCGCCTCGATGGCGGCAAGACAGGCCTCGGTCAGCTCGACCGAGGTGACATTGCCCTCGCGCAGCGCATCGCGCGCGCCGGCCAGGCTCAGCTTGGTCAGATCGGTCATTCCACCACCTTCGGCACCGCGAAGAACCCCTCGCGCGCATCCGGCGCGTTGCTCAGGATCTGCGCCTGCCGATCGCCATCGGTCACCACGTCGGCGCGCCGCTTCAGCCGCATCGGCGTCACCGAGGTCATCGGTTCCACCCCCGCGACATCGACCTCGTTCAGCTGCTCGATGAACCCGAGGATGGTGTTGAACTCGGCGGCCAGCCCCGGCAGCGCGTCCTCATCGACCTTGATACGGGCGAGTTTCGCAATCTTCCTGGCCGTTCCTGTATCAAACGTCATGAATGCCTCCATCGCGGAATTTCGCCGGGTTTAGCCGCAGCCGCGCCGGGCTTCAAGCGCCGGGTGACGGCCCAAGATCCTTATCATGCCTCCCGCGAATCCTTGTATCGTCACGCAGTCATGCTAGAGTTGACAGATTGCATGACCGAAGTTGTTTTCGGTGATTTACCTCTGGAGTGGAACTGATGAAAATTGGAAAGAGTATCGGAACGGCCGCCTGCGTTCTGACGGTTGCGGCATGGTCGGCGGGCGTGGCGAGTGCCGCGACGCTGATCGACAATACGACTGCTGGTCTCTACAACGACGGCATCGGCACATTACTCGACGGTACCAACCCGTTCGGGGGCAATTACATGTTCCCCACCGCCAATTCGGCGGGCGGCGATCCCAACCTCGATATTCCGGCGGCGAACGAACCAGATCTGTCCACCGCTGCAGCCTCGCTTGGAAGCTGGCTCAGCACTCCGGCGATGCCCGGCGGCACATGGTCGGCAAGTCCGGTTGCGATCCCTACCAGTTGGACTATCAACGACGAGACAGCGATCATTTATGAGATCGACGGTGGCGCGACAGGTCTGACCAACGTCATGGCCGATTTCGGTGTCGACAACGGCATCTTCGTCTGGCTGAACGGCAACTTCCTCGGTGGGCATTTGCGCCCCGGCGGCGTGTCTTTGGGGGAATTCGCCCTGAACCTGGGCGATCTTGGCGCAGGGACCAGCTATCTGCAGATCCTGCGTGAGGATCACGGCGGTGCATCGGGCTACTCGATCTCGGTCACCGGCGACGTGGCGGCGGTCCCGCTGCCGGCCACGGCATGGATGTTGATCGCGGGTCTGGGCGGGCTGGTTGCCGCCCGCCGTCGCAAAGCGGCCTGATGGCATAACCATCCGCGGTTGCCGCAGACCCGCCAATGCCAGGCCCGCCACCCCTGTGGCGGGCTTTTTCGTGTCCGCCCGGCTTTGCGATTTCGTCTCCGGCACAAAGGGGACAGTCGCGGGCACCGTCTCACCGGGCCGCATCCGAAAGTCGCCGGTCCCCGCACCTGACCCACCGCACGCCCCGTTAATACCGGCCGTTTCACGACGCGATACCGACGCGATACCGACGCGATACCGACCGGGGTTTATCCCGGTTAACCAGGCACTTGGGGCCGATTCGCCCGCACCGGGCGAAAATCCTTTCCGGTCCCCTCACCCTCGCTGTAGGCTGGCCCCGATGAAAGCACGGAGGACGTCATGAAAATCATCTGGCTCGGACATGGCAGTTTCCGCATCGAGACCGGCGATCGCGTGCTGCTGATCGACCCCTGGCTGACCGGCAACCCGATGCTGCCCGAGGACCGGCACGACGCCGCCACCCGGGGCGCGACCCATATCCTGCTGACCCATGCCCATTTCGACCACGTCGCCGACGTGCTGCCGCTGGCCCGCAGGCTCAAGGTGCCGGTGGTCGGGCAATACGACCTGATGGCCCATTGGGAAGAGCACGAGGGGATCGAGACCATCGGCTTCAACAAGGGCGGCACCGTCGATCTGGGCGGGGTCTCCGCGTCGATGGTGCGGGCCGAGCATTCCTCGAGCTTCGCCAGCCCCGAGGGTCCGAAGGCCGCCGGCTCCGAGGTCGGCTACATGATCGCTGCCGAGGGGCACGTGATCTATCACAGCGGCGACACCGACATCATGGCCGACATGGGCTGGTTCGGCGAGTATTACAAACCCGATATCGGCATCCTCTCGGCGGGCGGGCATTTCACCATGGACATGGCCAAGGCGGCCTGGGCGGCCAAACGCTATTTCAACTTCAAGACGGTGATCCCCGGCCACTACCGCACCTTCCCGATCCTCGAGCAATCGGCCCAGGTGTTGACGGACGCACTCCCCGACGTGAACGTGATCGAGCCGCAGGTGCTGCAGGCGATCGAGATCTGAACCCCGGACCGCGGTGCGGCCGGTCGGTGGGGCGCGGCCGATGCCCGCCCCGATGCAGGCAGCGTTAGCCCTTCGCCGCCGAGTCCCGCGCCGCCGCGAAGAACGTCCGCAGCAGCGCCGCCGAGTCCTCGGCGCCGATGCCGTCATAGATCTGGGGCACGTGATGGGCCTGCGGGTGGCTGAAGACCCGCGCGCCATGTGCCACGCCGCCCGATTTCGGGTCGGCCGCGCCGTAATAGAGCCGCGCGATCCGGGCCGCCGCGATGACCGCGGCGCACATCGCGCAGGGCTCCAGCGTGACATAAAGGTCATGCCCCGTCAGCCGCTCGGACCCCGCCGCGGCGCAGGCCGCGCGGATCGCCAGCATCTCGGCATGGGCGCTGGGATCGCAAAGCTCGCGGGTGCGGTTGCCGGCCGCCGCCACCACCCGGCCATCCGGTGCGACGACGACCGCGCCCACCGGCACCTCGCCCCGGACCCCGGCGGCGCGGGCCTCGTCAAGTGCCTGAAACATATGCGATTTGAACACCATGCTGCACCCTGCCCCGCATTCGGCGCTTTCGCAAGCGCGCGATATCGGCTAAGCGCGGGGCCATGAGCGACACCCCTCCTCCCGGCGAGCGCATCGCCAAGGTCCTGGCCCGCGCCGGCGTCGCCTCGCGGCGCGAAGCCGAGCGGATGATCGCCGCCGGGCGGGTCACGGTCAACGGCCGGATCATCGACGGCCCGGCGCTGAACGTCACGCCTGCCGACCGTGTCACCGTGGACGGCAAGCCGCTGGCCGAGGCCGAGCCGGCGCGGCTCTGGCTCTATCACAAGCCGCCCGGGCTGGTGACCACGGCGCGCGACGAGAAGGGTCGGCCGACGATCTTCGACGGCCTGCCGCCCGAGCTGCCGCGGGTGATGAGCATCGGTCGGCTGGACCTGAACTCGGAGGGCCTGCTCCTGCTGACCAATGACGGCGCGATCAAGCGCCGGCTGGAACTGCCCTCGACCGGCTGGCTGCGCAAGTACCGGGTGCGGGTCAACGGCCGGCCTGCCGACGCGGATCTCGAGCCGCTGCGGCGCGGGCTGGTGGTGGACGGCCAGCGCTTCCTGCCGATGACCGTGAGCCTCGACCGCCAGCAGGGCGCCAATGCCTGGCTGACCGTCGGGCTGCGCGAGGGCAAGAACCGCGAGGTTCGCCGCGCCATGGAAGATATCGGCCTCAGCGTGAACCGGCTCATCCGCGTCTCCTACGGGCCGTTCCAGCTCGGCACGCTGAAGCCGGGCGCGGTCGAGGAGGTGCGCCGCCGCGTCCTGCGCGACCAGCTGGGGCTGGAGGCCGAGCCGACCACCGGCGACGGCAAGCGCCCGCGCCGCCCGCAGCGCCGCCGGACGGGCAAGCCGCCCGCGGCCTGAGCGGTCCGGCGGCAAACGCCAGAGCCGCCGAAATGCGCCCCCCGCGTGACCCTTCCCCCTAGCCAGCCCGCCCGGCATCGCCTAAGTTTGCAGGCAGCGGCGGCAACCAGGGAAAAGCGATGTCCGGATCAGGCGTTCAGAAGATCGCGTATGTGGCGCTGATCGTCCTGCTGTTCGGGGTCGCGGCCGGTTGGCTGGGGGGACTCTAGGCCATGGCCAGACGCTATGGCGGCAAATACAGCCCCGACTCCGCTGACGGCGCCCAACCCGCGCCCCCGCGCGGCCAGTTCGACGGCGCCCGCGTCGACCCGGTGGGCGCGCGCACCAATCTGCTCTTCGTGCCGCCGGTGGTGCTGGTCTTCACCTCGCTCAGCGGCGGCGCGGTCAACCTGACCCTCGGCCTCGCGGCGGCGGGGCTCTTGGCGCTGGCCGCCTGGCTGTTGCGCGAGGGGCTGCGGGCCGAGGCCGCCTACGAGGCGCGCAAGGTGGCGCGGCGCCCGGCCTTTCCGCGCAAGATGGCGGCCAGCCTGCTGACCGGGATCGGCGTGGCGGTGGCCGCCTACCGGACTGAGCCGGGGCTTCTGGCGCCGCTGCTCTTCGGCGGGGTGGCGACGGTGCTGCACGGGCTGGCCTTCGGGATCGACCCGCTGCGCGACAAGGGCATGACCGGCGTCGACAGCTTCCAGCAGAGCCGCGT
>JAGRMU010000228.1 GCA_020441165.1 Sedimentitalea sp. | reverse complement strand
TCAGCGTGCCGCGGCTGCGCTCGGGTCGGAACTCGGCGATGATGTCGTCGCCGAAGACGATGCCGCCGACCCGGTCGCCCTGGGCCAGCACGCTGAAGGCGGCCAGCGCCGCGACCTCGGCGGCGGTCACCGATTTCATCGCGTGCACGGTGCCGAAGAACATCGACATGCGCTGGTCCACGACGATCAGCGCCGGGCGGTCGCGCTCTTCGGTGAAGACCCGCACATGCGCCTCGCCGGTGCGGGCGGTCACCTTCCAGTCGATCGAACGCACGTCGTCGCCGGGCAGATAGCCGCGCAACTCCTCGAAATCCAGCCCGCGCCCGCGCAGGCGCGAGGCATGGCGGCCGTTGAGCACGCTGCGCGCCGGCTGGCGCGGCGAGAGGCGGATCGCCGCCGCCCGGCCTTCGAGGGCGCGCAGATGCGCCAGATCGACGTGAACGCGCGGATCCTCCGTCGCGGCGGCGGTGGGCGCGGTCAACCCCGAGCGGGATCTGGCGGCGACGTCGCGCATCTCAGGGCAGGGCGACGAGGGCTAGGATCTCGGCGATGGCCTTGTCCGCGGTGATCCCCTCGCCCTGCGCCTCGTAGCTCAGCGTCAGCCGGTGGCGCAGAACGTCTCCGGCGATGGCCTGCACGTCCTGCGGATCGACATAGTCGCGCCCGGCCAGCCAGGCATGGGTGCGCCCGCACTTGTCCAGCGCCAGCGAGGCGCGCGGGCTGGCGCCGATCTCGATCCAGCGCGCGAGGTCCTCGGAATAGTCGGACGGCGTGCGGGTGGCCTGCACCAGGTCGGCCATGTAGCGCTCCATCGCGTCCGAGACATGCAGCACGCCGATCTCGCGCCGCGCCTCGAACACTGCCGACTGCGGGATCACCGGCGGCGCCTCGGGGGCCGCGCCGTCGGCGCCCTGCGCGGACTTCGCCTGCTCCTCGCCGCGCACCAGGCGGATCACCTCGACCTCGTCCTCGACGGGCGGATAGGTGATCAGCACATGCATCAGGAAGCGGTCCATCTGCGCCTCGGGCAGGGCATAGGTGCCTTCCTGCTCGATGGGGTTCTGCGTCGCCATCACCATGAAGAGCGGCGGCATCGCATGGGTGGTTCCGGCGACGGTCACCTGCCGCTCTTCCATCGCCTCCAGCAGCGCCGCCTGCACCTTGGCGGGGGCGCGGTTGATCTCGTCGGCGAGCACGATATTGGCGAAGATCGGCCCGGGGGCGAAGCGGAACTCGCCCTTGCCGCCCTCCTGGTAGTAGATCTCGGTGCCGGTCACGTCCGAGGGCAACAGGTCGGGGGTGAACTGGATGCGGCTGAAATCGGCCTCGAGGTTCTTCGCCAGCGCCTTGATCGCGCGGGTCTTGGCGAGGCCCGGCAGGCCCTCGACCAGAAGGTTGCCATTGGCCAGAAGGCCGATCACCAGGCGCTCGATCACGTCGCGCTGGCCGATGATCGATTGGCCCATGCGCGCCTGAAGCGCCTCGATCTGCTCTCGCGCGGCCATGTCCGTCCTCCCAGCTGCGGTGCGGTCCGCCAAGAGGACCGAGGCGCAGTAGAGCAAAGCGCCGGGCGCGCGTCCAGCCCTTCGCGGCGCATTTGCGCTGGCGTCCGGCGCGGTCCGCGCTAGGCTGCCCGGCACAGCGGAAAGGCGGCGGGAGGGCCGGCGGATGGAGGCAGCAGCGCAGGCCGGGGAGACGCCGGGGCCCGAGCACGATCTCTTCGTGATCGGCGGCGGCGTGAACGGCTGCGCCATCGCCCGCGACGCGGCGGGGCGCGGCCTGCGCGTGGCGCTGGCCGAGAAGGGCGACCTGGCCTCGGCCACCTCCTCGGCCTCGACCAAGCTCTTTCACGGCGGCCTGCGCTATCTGGAATATTTCGAATTCCGCCTGGTGCGCGAGGCGCTGGTCGAGCGCGAGATCCTGCTGCGCGCCATGCCGCATATCAGCTGGCCGATGCGCTTCGTGCTGCCGATCTCGGCCGAGATGCGATTCGAGGCCGAGACCCCGGTCTCGCGCCTTGTGTCGCTGGCGATGCCCTGGCTCCGGGGGCGCCGACCGGCCTGGATGATCCGGCTGGGCCTGATGCTCTATGACGCGATGGGCGGGCGCCAGATCCTGCCCGGCACGCGCAGCCTCGATCTGCGGCACGACCCGGCGGGGGCGCCGCTCAAGCCGCAGTTCCGCAAGGCCTTCGAGTATTCCGATTGCTGGATCGAGGATTCGCGCCTGGTGGTGCTGAGCGCCCGAGACGCCGCGGCGCGCGGGGCCAGGGTCATGACCCGGACCCCGGTGATCGCCGCCCGGCGGCAAGGCGATCTGTGGCGCATCACGCTGGAGCGGGACGGCGCGCGGGTCGAGACGACGGCCAGGATGCTGGTCAATGCCGCCGGCCCCTGGGTCGGCGAGGTGCTGCACGACCGGGTGCATGTCGAGGCGCGCGAGAACGTGCGCCTGGTGCGCGGCAGCCATGTCGTCACCCGCAAGCTCTTCGATCACGACCGCTGCTATTTCCTGCAGGGCGCCGACGGGCGGATCATCTTCGCGATCCCCTACGAGGGCGACTTCACCCTGATCGGCACCACCGATGTCGATCACGACGATCCCGGCATCCCGCCGGTCTGCAGCCCCGAGGAGCAGGCCTATCTGCTGGCCTTCGCCTCGGCCTATTTCGCGCGGCCGGTGACCGAGGCGGACGTGGTCTGGACCTATTCGGGGGTGCGCCCGCTCTATGACGATGGCGCCAAGTCGGCCACGGCGGCGACGCGGGACTATGTGCTGACGCTGGACGAGGCCGGCGCGCCGCTGCTCAACGTCTTCGGCGGCAAGATCACCACCCACCGGCGGCTGGCCGAGGCGGCAATGGCGCGGGCGCGGCCGTTCTTCCCCCGGATGGGCGGCGACTGGACCGCCGGGGCGCCGCTGCCGGGCGGGGATTTCCCGGTCGATGGCGTCGCGGCGCTGATCGCCGGGCTGCAGGCCGATTTCCCATTCCTGGCCCCCGGCCAGGCGCACCGGCTGGTGCGCGCCTATGGCACCGAGGCGCGGGCGCTGTTGGCCGGGTCGGTCGGGCCGGTGGACCTGGGCGAGGATTTCGGCGCCGGCATCACCGCGCGCGAGCTGGACTGGGCCATCGCGAAGGAATGGGTGCGGACCGGCGAGGATTTCGTCTGGCGGCGCACCCGCGCCGGGCTGCGCCTGACGCCGACCCAGATCGACCGCATCGACGCCTATGTCCAAAGCGCGCTGCGCCGGCCCTGAGCCGCGCGGTTCCGTCGCGCCGGGCTCCGGACTCCCGGCTTGTCTTGACCGGCGCGCTGGCCTTTGATGGCGCCGAGGGGATAGCGCGCGGATGACCCAGAACACCTTCACCACCCGCAACCTGCGCAAGGTCTATGGCGAGGGCGAGGCGGCGGTGCACGCCCTGCGCGGGGTCGACCTGGAGATCCCCGACGGCGAGTTCGTGGTGCTGCTGGGCCCCTCGGGCAGCGGCAAGTCCACGCTTTTGAACATCATCGGCGGGCTCGACCGCGGCACCGATGGCGAGGTGTTCTTTCGCGACCGCGAGCTCAGCGCGATGAGCGACGCGCAGCTGACCCGCTATCGGCGCGATCATGTCGGCTTCGTCTTCCAGTTCTACAACCTGATGCCCAGCCTCACCGCGCGCGAGAATGTCGAGCTGGTGACCGAGATCGCGCGCGATCCCATGGACCCGGACGCGGCGCTGGCGCTGGTCGGCCTCGAGGCGCGCGGCGACCACTTTCCGGCGCAGCTCTCGGGGGGCGAGCAGCAGCGCGTGGCGATCGCGCGGGCGGTGGCCAAACAGCCCGATGTGCTCTTCTGCGACGAGCCGACCGGCGCGCTCGACAGCACGACCGGGCGGGCGGTGCTGAACGTGCTGAAGACGGTGAACGAAAAGCTCGGGGCGACGGTGCTGATCGTCACCCATGCCGCCGCCCAGGCGGCGATGGCCGACCGGGTGATCCGCTTTGCCGATGGCAGCGTCAGCGAGGTGCGCAGGAATGCGACCAAGCTGGCCCCCGAAGAGATCGAATGGTGAGCCG
>JAGRMU010000227.1:2996-4480 GCA_020441165.1 Sedimentitalea sp. | reverse complement strand
AATTCCTGCAATGCCAGATCGAGGTCGGCACCCGCGTCTGCCGCACCGTCGCCGAGGCGCGCGACGATCTGAAGCGGCTGCGGGCCTGCGTTGCGCGTCACGCGAAACAGCACAACCTGGCCCCGATCGCGGTCTCCTGCCACCCCTTCGCCGACTGGAAGACCCAGCAGCACACCGAGAAGGATCGCTACAATGCGCTGCAGCAGGCGCTCGGCGGGGTCGCGCGCCGGATGCTGATCTGCGGGATGCACATCCATGTCGGCATCGAAGACAAGTCCCAGCGCACCGACCTGATGCCGCAGCTCTCGTATTTCCTGCCGCATCTGCTGGCGCTCTCGACCTCGTCGCCCTACTGGCAGGGCGACGACAGCGGGCTGGCCTCGTACCGGCTGACGGTGTTCGACAACCTGCCGCGCACCGGCCTGCCCCCCAGCTTCGACAGCTGGGCCGAATACGAGCGCACCACCGGCACGCTGATCGACCTGGGCGTGATCGAGGACACCACCAAGATCTGGTGGGACCTGCGCCCCTCGCACCGGTTCCCGACCCTCGAGACCCGGATCATGGATGTCTCGCCCCGCCTCGAACACGCCCTGTCGCTGGCCGCCCTGACCCAGGCGCTGGTCCGGATGCTATGTCGTCTGCGCGAGCGCAACCTGCGCTGGAGGGCCTATGACCGGTTCCTGATCGCCGAGAACCGCTGGCGCGCGCAGCGCTACGGGATCAGCGAGGGGCTGATCGATTTCGGCGAACGGACGATCAAGCCCTTCGCGGCTCTGCTCGACGAGCTGATCGGGCTTCTTGCCGAAGATGCCGAGGCGCTCGGCTCGCTGAACGAGATCGCCGCGCTGCGCGCCATCGTCGAGGACGGCACCAGCGCCTCGCGCCAGCGCCGTGTCCATGCCGAGGCGGTCGCGGCGGACGAAGCGCCCGGTCCGGCCGTGGTCCGCCACCTGATCGAGGAGTTCCATGCCGATCTCTGACCGCGCGGGAGCGGGTACACGCACCCGCCCCATTGCGAGACCCTGCAACACTCCTGTAGGAGTCTGGAATTAAACGAGCGTTCATTTCACCGGAGGCCCTGCCATGGATTTCGCACTGACCGAGGAACAGACCGCCATCTTCGACATGGCCCATGGCTTCGGGCAGGAGCACATCGCGCCCTTCGCCCGCCAGTGGGAGGCCGAGGGCACGATCCCCAAGGATCTCTGGCCACGGGTGGGCGAGCTGGGCTTCGGCGGGCTCTATGTCTCGGACGAGGCGGGCGGCGCGGGTCTGACCCGTCTAGATGCCACGCTGGTCTTCGAGGCGCTCAGCATGGCCTGCCCCTCGGTCGCGGCGTTCCTGTCGATCCACAACATGTGCGCCAAGATGCTCGACAGCTTCGCCAGCCCCGAGATGAAGGCACGAATCATGCCCGATATCCTGGCGCTGAAAACGGTGCTCAGCTATTGCCTGACCGAGCCGGGATCGGGCTCGGACGC
>JAGRMU010000227.1:1593-2935 GCA_020441165.1 Sedimentitalea sp. | reverse complement strand
TTCATCTCGGGGGGCGGCTATTCGGATGCCTATGTGGTGATGGTGCGCACCGGCGCCGAGGGACCCAGGGGCATCTCGACGGTCTATGTCGAGGACGGCACGCCGGGGCTCAGCTTCGGCGCGCTCGAGGACAAGATGGGCTGGCGCAGCCAGCCGACGGCGCAGGTGCAGTTCGACGATTGCCGGATCCCCGCCGGCAACCTCGTCGGCGAGGAGGGCCAGGGCTTTCGCTATGCGATGATGGGACTCGATGGCGGGCGACTGAACATCGCCTCCTGCTCGCTCGGGGCGGCGCAGACCGCGCTCGACATGACCCTGCGCTACATGGGCGAGCGCAAGGCCTTCGGGCAGAGCATCGACCAGTTCCAGGGGCTGCAATTCCGTCTCGCCGACATGGAAATCGAGTTGCAGGCCGCGCGCACCTTCCTGCGCCAGGCGGCGTGGAAGCTCGACACCGGGGCGCCCGACGCCACCAAGTTCTGCGCGATGGCCAAGAAATTCGTGACCGAAACAGGCTCTAAAGTGGTGGATCAGTGCCTGCAGTTGCATGGCGGCTATGGCTACCTGGCCGATTACGGGATCGAGAAACTGGTCCGCGATCTGCGCGTGCACCAGATCCTGGAAGGCACCAACGAGATCATGCGGGTGATCGTCGCCCGCCAGTTGCTGGCCGCGCGCTGAAGGGGCGGATCATGGCCGAGATGGAAATCGACATTCGCGTCGCCGGCCGCGCCGGGCGCATCACCCTGATGCGCCCGAAGGCGCTGAACGCGATGACCTACGAGATGTGCATGGCCATCGACACCGCGCTGCGGCTCTGGCGGGCCGATGACGCGGTCGATCTGGTGATCCTCGATGCGCTCGGCGACAAGGCCTTCTGCGCCGGCGGCGACATCGCCGAGCTTTACGAGACCGGTACCCGCGGCAATTACGATTTCGGCCGCCGGTTCTGGCGCGACGAATACCGCATGAACGCGATGATCTCCGAATATCCCAAGCCGGTGGTCAGCTTCCTGCAGGGCTATACCATGGGCGGCGGCGTCGGCATCGGCTGCCACGGCTCGCACCGGATCGTCGACGACAGCAGCCGGATCGCGATGCCCGAATGCGGCATCGGCCTGGTGCCGGACGTGGGCGGCAGCCTGCTGCTGGCGCGGGCGCCGGGGCGGCTCGGCACCTATCTCGGGCTCACCGCCGCCCGAATGGATGCGGGCGAGGCGATCCATGCCGGTTTCGCCGACCATTACGTCCAGCGCCAGCACTGGGACGACCTCGTGCAGATGCTCGAGGCCAGCGGCGATGCGGCCCATGTCGTGGCCTATGCCGAACCGCCCCCGCAAGG
>JAGRMU010000227.1:0-1393 GCA_020441165.1 Sedimentitalea sp. | reverse complement strand
AGCTGGAATACCGCTTCACCTATCGCGCAATGCCGCTGGGGGATTTCCTCGAAGGCATCCGCGCCGCGATCATCGACAAGGACCGCAAGCCGAAATGGCGGCATCGCATCAAGGACGTGCCGGCGGAGGCGGTCGCCACGATGCTGGCGCCGCTGGACGGCGACAGGCTGACATTCAACGAGGAGGATCGGGTAATGAAGATCGGATTTATCGGACTGGGCAACATGGGCGCACCGATGGCGGCCAATCTGGTCAAGGCCGGCCATGAAGTGACCGGGTTCGACACCGCGGGCGTGGCGGTGGAGGGCGCCCGGCAGGCCGCCAGTGCCACCGAGGCGGCCAGGGACGCCGACGTGGTGATCACCATGCTGCCCAACGGCGCGATCCTGCGCGCGGTTGCCACCGAGATCATCCCGGCGATGCGCAAGGGCGCGGCCTTCGTCGATTGCTCGACCGTCGACGTGGACAGTGCCCGCGCCGTGGCAGCCGACGCCGAGGCTGCCGGGTTGCTCGCCGTCGACGCCCCGGTCTCGGGCGGCACCGGCGGCGCCCAGGCCGGAACGCTGACCTTCATGGCGGGCGGTTCGGACGCCGCCTTCGCCAAGGCGCAGCCGCTCTTCGAGATCATGGGCCAGAAGGCGGTGCATTGCGGCGGCGCGGGCGCCGGCCAGGCGGCGAAGATCTGCAACAACATGATCCTGGGCGTCACCATGATCGCCACCTGCGAGGCCTTCGCGCTCGCCGACAAGCTGGGCCTCGACCGGCAGAAGATGTTCGACGTGGTCAGCACCTCGTCGGGTTATTCCTGGTCGATGAACGCCTACTGCCCGGCCCCCGGCATCGGCCCGAAAAGCCCCGCCGACAACGGCTACAAGCCGGGCTTCGCCGCCGACCTGATGCTCAAGGACCTGCGCCTCGCGCAACAGGCCGCCGAAAGCGCCGATGCCGACACCCCGATGGGGGCGCTGGCCCAGGCCCTCTACGAGCAGTTCGTCGAGCGCGAGGACGGCAAGGGCCGCGATTTCAGCGCCATGCTGCCCCGGTTCGAGAAGCGCGGCCGCGGCAACTAGACAGGTTTCCGTTTCCGCGACAGGACCGTCGAACGCTACGGGTAGTGGCCCCGCCATGCGGCTCTAACCGCGCGCATAGGGATCCTTCGGGGCGCGATCCTCGGACAGCGAGTCCTGCCGGCGCGCCACCAGTTCTTCGATCGCATCGGCAAGATGGATCCGGTCGATATGGTGATCGCCGCGCGCCACGCGGATCCGGTGCGCGCGGATCATCACGTCGGCATGGCTGCAGCCGATCGGCGGCTCGAAGCGATAGCTGGCCAGTTCGATCAGCAGGCCCAGCGGATCGGTGAAATAAATCGAATCCATGAAGCCGCGATCCT
>JAGRMU010000027.1 GCA_020441165.1 Sedimentitalea sp. | reverse complement strand
GCGGCGAGGCGCCGTTCAGCGTCGATGCCAACCTGCTGCACACCTCCTCCGAGGGCAAGGTGCTGGAGGATCCGGCCGAGGAGGCGCCCGCCTATGTCTATCAGCGCACCGTCGATCCCGAGGACGCGCCGGATACGCCCGAATATGTCGAGATCGGCTTCGAGAAGGGCGACGCGGTCAGCATCGACGGCGTGGCGATGTCGCCTGCCACGATCCTGACCCGGCTGAACGAGCTGGGCGGCAGGCACGGCATCGGCCGGCTGGACCTGGTCGAGGGGCGTTTCGTCGGCATGAAGTCGCGCGGCATCTACGAGACCCCCGGCGGCACGATCCTGCTGGAAGCGCATCGGGGTATCGAACAGATCACCCTCGACCGCGGCGCGGCGCACCTCAAGGACCAGCTGATGCCGCAATATGCCGAGCTGATCTATAACGGCTTCTGGTTCAGCCCCGAGCGCGAGATGCTGCAGGCGCTGATCGACCGCAGCCAGGAGCATGTCTGCGGCACCGTGCGGGTGAAGCTCTACAAGGGTCTGGCGCGCACCGTCGGGCGCTGGTCGGACCGCTCGCTCTATTCGGAAAGCCACGTCACCTTCGAGGACGACGCCGGGGCCTATGACCAGAAGGACGCGGCCGGGTTCATCAAGCTGAACGCGCTGCGCCTGCGCCTGATCGCGATGCGCAACCGGCGCCTGAAGTGAGCGACGAGACCGACGCGGGCCTGTTTCTCGAGGCCCAGGAGACGGTCTGGCCGGCGGTGATCTCCGAACTGTCCGCGGGCCGCAAGACCAGCCACTCGATGTGGTTCGTGTTTCCGCAGCTCGCCGCGCTCGGCCGTTCGGACATGTCGCAGCTCTACGGCATCCACGATCTGGCCGAGGCACGGGCCTATCTGGCCCATCCCGTGCTGCGCGGCCGACTCATCGAGGTCAGCGCGCTGATGCTGACCCATCGCGGCACCGCCCCCGAGAGCATCCTGGGCACCATCGACGCGCGCAAGCTGCGCTCCAGCATGACCCTCTTCGCGGCGGTCCCGAGCGCACCGCCGGTTTTCGCCGAGGTTCTGGCGGCGTTTTTCGATGGTACGCCCTGCGAGACGACGCAGGCGCTTCTGGCTCAGAGCGCGACCGACCGCAGCCGGTTGTAGAAGGGCATCGCCGCCTCCGCCACGTCGCGCAGGCCGTTGGGGATCTGCGGCAGGGGGCCCTCGGCGGCGGCGAACCCGGTGCTGTTCCAGACCGACCCGTACCAGTGCGGCGCCCAGGCGCCGTCGTCGGGATGCCCGCCGCGCGGCCAGCGCAGCATGTCCGGGGTGAAGGGCAGGCCGATCGCCCGGCAAAGGCGGCGCAGCATCTTCTCGGGGTCCTTGCGGATGTCGGTGCTGTCGATCACCACCGGGCTGCCTTGCCAGCCGTTGACCAGATCGAAAAGCTCGGCCTGCTGGCGAAAGCCGATATCGTCCAGCGTCGGGTTCTCGCGCTTGGCGGCATAGCTGGCGACGACCCGTGCCGGATGGCGGATCAGGAACACGTTGACCATGCCGCGCATCCAGTCGCGCGGGATGCCGGGCAGCATGTGAT
>JAGRMU010000026.1:1225-6713 GCA_020441165.1 Sedimentitalea sp. | reverse complement strand
TGGTGCACCGGCTGGACCGGGACACTTCAGGGGTGATGGTCTTTGCCCTGACCCCCCATGCGCAGCGCCATCTGGGCCTGCAGTTCGAGAAGCGCCAGGCGCGCAAGACCTACCTGGCACGGCTGGCAGGTCGGCTGGCGCCGAAGACCGGCACCGTCGATCTGCCGCTGACCGTCGACTGGGAGAACCGGCCCCGGCAGATGGTCTGCCACGAGACCGGGCGGGCGGCGCAGACCGACTGGCGGGTACTGCGCCACGAGGGCGAGACCACCCGCGTGCGGCTGATGCCAAGGACCGGGCGCAGCCACCAGCTGCGCGTGCACATGGTGAGCCTCGGCCATCCGATCCTCGGCGATCCGCTCTATGCGACCGGGGCGGCGCGGGAGCATCCGCGGCTGATGCTGCATTCCGAGGAATTGCGGATCAAGCATCCCGATGGCGGCGCCTCCGTCAGGTTCCGCGCCCCGGCGGAGTTCTGAGACCGCGCGGACCTGATTGGTCCCGCGAGGCCGGGTGTCACCGGGCGTTTCAGGCGTCGACGGTGATCCAGTCCGCCGGCAGGATGTCGGGATTTCTGAGCTGCGGATTGCCGAACCAGCGGCGCGGCCCGGCGATGCGCTTGTCCGCGTGGGCGTTCAGCCAGGCCGCCCACCAGGAGAAGGAGGAATTGGCGATGATGTTGTGCCGGCAGAGCGACATCAGGCGCATGTCCTCGAAATCCTGCTCGGGGCCGTTGAAATCGACGATCACCCGCTCGCAGGGCAGGGGCAGTTCCTTGCGCGCCCAGTTTGGATCGTCCGAGAAGACATAGACCGTGGGATCGTCGTCGAGGCCATCGAGAACCGCTGCCAGCGCCGCCTCGTAATAGGCCCGGTCGCAGAGCGCATGCGCGCCGAGCGTCACGTAGTCGCCGCGCCGCACATGCAGCGAGATCGACAGCCCCGTGCCGATGCGCGCGGCCATCTCGGCGTTCTGCGTGTTCGAGACATCGGGAAAGCGGAAATCCCGCCGGATCGCATCGGCGACATGGGCGAAGTACTTCTCGGATTGCCAGTAGCCGTGCAGATAGGTCTCGCCCCCCCAGCTTTCGATCTGCGGGTTGTACTGCAGCCCGCGCTCGCGCCGGAACCGCGGCGGGCGGCCGGTGAGGCGCCAGAAGAGATAGGCCGGCAGGTTCTCGAACCGCGCCGGGGGCAGGCTCTCGGGCTCGGCCAGCGGCAGATCGAACACCCGCGTCAGCACCCGCTCGCCACGCAGCTCGGCGCTGCGGGTATCGAGCGCCACCCGCGTGCCGACCCGCGCCGCCAGCCCGGCGGCGGCGGCATACTGGAACATCTGGTTGCCGAGGCGGCCATGCAGGCGGGTGTAGATCATCCCGCCCTTCTAGGGCGAAACGCCCCGGGGGGCCAGATCCATGACAGCGGGATTGCCGCGCCGCCGCCGCATGTCGCGGAACGGCGGGTTTTCAGCGCCCCGCTTGAGGCGCGGCTTTCGTCTTTGCCGTCACCGATGGGCTGCGCAGGCCGCCGGGCGGTGTCCGCCGAGGCGGCGCGGCATCGGTTCGACGAGGCTGGAGGCACCCGGCCGCCGCGCGGCGGCGGGTGTCCAGAAACCGCTTACGGCGTCCAGCCGCTGACCGCCTTGACCTCCATGAAGTCTTCGATCCCCCAGACCCCGCCCTCGCGGCCGTTGCCGGACTGCTTCATGCCGCCGAAGGGCGAGCCGGCGGCGCGGCTCTTGCCGTTCATCTCGACCATGCCGGCACGCAGCAGCCGCGCCATGCGATTGGCGCGGGCGCTGTCCTGGGTCTGGACATAGTCGGTCAGCCCGTAGGGCGTGTCATTGGCGATCTCGACGGCTTCTTCCTCGGTGGTGAAGGGGATGATCGACAGGACCGGGCCGAAGATCTCCTCGCGGGCGATGGTCATCTGGTTGGTGACATCGGCGAAGACCGTGGGCTTGACGTAATAGCCGCGGTTGAATCCCTCGGGCCGGCCGACGCCGCCGGCGACGAGGCGCGCGCCCTCGTCGATGCCCTTCTGGATCAGCGCCTGGATCTTGGTCCATTGCGCCTCGTTGACCACCGGGCCGATATGCTTGCCCTCGTCATGGGCATTGCCGACCGTCACCGCGTTCGCGACTTCGGCGGCGGTCTCGACCGCCCGGTCGTAGATCTCGCGCTGCACCAGCATGCGGCTGGGGGCGTTGCAGGACTGGCCGGTATTGTTCATCATGTGCAGCACGCCGCGCTTGACCGCCTTGTCGTCGGCATCGGCGAAGATCACGTTGGCGCCCTTGCCGCCAAGCTCCAGGTGCACCTTCTTCAGCGTGTCGGCGGCGGCTTTCGAGATCGCCGTGCCGGCGCGGGTCGAGCCGGTGAAGCTGACCATGTCGACATCGGGATGCGCGGAAAGCTGGCTGCCGACACCGGCGCCATCGCCGTTCACCAGGTTGAAGACGCCCGCCGGGAAGCCGGCCGCATCCATCAGCTCGGCGAAGATCAGCGCGTTGAGCGGGCTTTCCTCGGAGGGTTTCAGCACCATGGTGCAGCCGGCGATGGCCGCCGCGCCGACCTTGAGGGTAATCTGGTTCATCGGCCAGTTCCAGGGGGTGATCAATGCCGCGACGCCCACCGCCTCGTGGATGATGCGGTCGTTCGGGGCATGATCGCCGAGCGGGTGGTCGAAGGCGAAACCCTTGGCGGCCTTGATGAAATTGCTCAGATGCCAGCTGCCGGCGCCGACCTGGCTGCTGCGCGCCATGTCGATCGGGGCGCCCATCTCGGCGCTCATCGCCTGCGCCAGATCCTCGCCTCGGGTCGCGTAGAGCTCGAGCAGCTTCTCGACGAGCGCGATGCGCTCGGCGGGCGGGGTGGCCATCCAGCCCGGCAGGGCGGCCTTGGCGGCGGCGACCGCGGCGTCGGTATCGGCCTGCGAGCCCAGCGAGATCACCGCGCAAGGCTCTTCGGTCGAGGGGTCGATCACCTGGTGGTCGCGGGCCTGCGCCGGGGCGACCCAGCGGCCGTTGATGTAGAACTCGCGCTTCTCGATCATCACGAAACTCCCATGTCTGGATGATCCCGGCCGGGCGGGCCGGGGGATTCGCGCCACTTTGTCACCGGCGGCAAAGGCCGGCAAGGGAGGTTTCAGGGATTTGATCAAATTTTCGCGCGCCCGTCCTGCGGCGATGGCGCGCGCAGCCGAGGGGATGCAACGCGCCCGGGGAGACACTACATTTGCGCCGACGCGAGTCGCGTTTTGCAAGCTGACAAGATGGAGAGAGACATGGGTTTGAGGATCAACGACACGGTACCGGATTTCACCGCCGAGACCGACCAGGGCACGGTGCAATTCCATGACTGGATCGGCGACAGCTGGGCGATCCTGTTCTCGCATCCCAAGGACTTCACGCCGGTCTGCACCACCGAGTTCGGCGCCGTGGCGAAGCTGTCCGAGGAATGGAAGAAGCGCGGCACCAAGGTGATCGGCGTGTCGGTCGACGGGGTCGAGGATCACAAGAAGTGGAAGGGCGACATCGAGACGGTCGCCGGGACCGAGGCGGGCTTTCCGATCATCGCCGACGAGGGGCTGGCGGTCAGCAAGGCCTTCGACATGCTGCCCGCCGAGGCCTACCTGCCGGACGGGCGCACGCCGGCCGACAGCGCCACGGTGCGCTCGGTGTTCATCATCGGGCCGGACAAGAAGCTGAAGCTCTCGATGACCTATCCGATGAGCGTGGGGCGCAACTTCGCCGAGGTGCTCCGGGCGCTGGACGGGCTGCAGCGCACCCATGAGCAGCCGCTCGCCACGCCGGCCGACTGGCAGCAGGGGCAGGACGTGATCGTGGCGCTGGCGCTGGACGATGCCGCGGCCGAGGCGAAATACGGCAAGCTCGACAAGAAGCTGCCCTATCTGCGCTTTGCCCGGAACCCGGGCTGAGGCTGTCGGGGGGGCGCTGCCCCCGTCGCCCCCTCGAAGGGGGCGACCCCCCGGAGTATTTTTGCAAAGATGAAGAGCTCAGGGGCGTTGCGGGCGCAGGGCGATCTGCGCCCGGTACGAGGCGCGCCGGATCTCGCGGGCCAGCTTGCCGGCGGCCGGCGTCCGGGTCTGGATCGTCGAGCCGCCGATCTGGCCTCCGATCTCGGCAGTGCCGGCGCCGAGCAGGGCATGGACCGGCTGGCCGGTCAGCCAGTGCATTTGCAGGACGGTGTCGACCGGCCGGTCGAGGATCTCGGTTGCCGCCAGCAGCCGCGTCGCCGCGCCGCGCCCGACCACCTGGCAGGCGCATTGCAGGCCGATCACCCGCGGCAGGATCAAGGCCATGTCGCCGTCGCGGGCCAGCGTCGCGGCCGGAGTTTCGCGCCGCCTGACCGGCAGGCGGACATAGGTTTCGGGCGTGGTGTGGGTTTCGATCAGCGCCAGGGCGCGGGCCAGTCGGGCCGGATCGACGCTGAGATCATCCTCGGCGATCAGCGCGCGGTCCCATCCCTCGTCGAGGATCCTCTGCCAGCAGCGCCGGTGGCTCTGGAACACGCCGATCTCGGCGGGGCGGAGCGGGAAGGGATAGTGCGGCCGGAAGACGGTGCCGTCGCGGCGGGCGACAGCCGCGATCTGCGCCGCATCGCGCCCGTCCACCGCGGCGATCACCTCGGCGCCCGGCAGATCGCCCAGCAGCCGGTCGACATTGCCGCGCCGCGCGGTGCTGGCGGCCATGTGGATGATGAGCGAGCGCATGGGGGCAGGCTTAGAGCGTTTCGGCAGCGCAGGCAAACACCGGGGCGGCGGCGCGCTATCCGCGCCAAACCTTTCCGCGATCCAGTGGCAGGCACCGGCCCAGAACGCGAAAGGGCCCCGGCGCTGCCGCCGGGGCCCTCCTGTCCGTCGGGAAGGCGCGGGATCAGTCCGCCTTTTCCTCTTCCCGCTTGATCTCTTCGCCGGTCTCCTGGTCGACGACCTTCATCGACAGGCGCACCTTGCCGCGATCGTCGAAGCCCAGCAGCTTGACCTTGACCTCCTGGCCCTCCTTGAGAACGTCCGACGGGTGGTTCAGGCGGCGGTTCTCGATCTGGCTGACATGGACCAGCCCGTCGCGCTTGCCGAAGAAGTTCACGAAGGCGCCGAAATCGACGATCTTGACCACGGTGCCGGTATAGACCTGGCCCACTTCCGGCTCGGCCACGATCGACCAGATCATGTCATGGGCCTTCTTGATCGAATCGGCGTTGGGGCTGGCGATCTTGATGATGCCGTCGTCGTTGATGTCGACCTTGGCGCCCGAGACCTCGACGATCTCGCGGATCACCTTGCCGCCCGAGCCGATCACTTCGCGGATCTTGTCGGTCGGGACCTGCATGGTCTCGATGCGCGGCGCGTGGATGCTGAAATCCGCCGCCCCGGTGATCGCCTTGGCCATCTCGCCGAGGATGTGCATCCGTCCGGCCTTGGCCTGGGCCAGCGCCTTCTCCATGATCTCGGGGGTGATGCCCGCG
>JAGRMU010000026.1:0-1167 GCA_020441165.1 Sedimentitalea sp. | reverse complement strand
TGTCGCCGAGGTGATCCTCGTCGCCAAGGATGTCGGTCAGGATCGCGTAGGAGCCGTCCTCCTCGAGGATCAGGCCCATGGCGACGCCGGCGACCGCGGTCTTCAGCGGCACCCCGGCATCCATCATCGACAGCGAGCCGCCGCAGACCGAGGCCATCGAGCTTGAGCCGTTGGATTCGGTGATCTCGGAGACCAGGCGGATGGTATAGGGGAAATCCGTCGGCGCCGGCAGCACCGCCTGCAGCGCCCGCCAGGCGAGCTTGCCATGGCCGATCTCGCGCCGGCCCGGGCCCATCACCCGGCCGACCTCGCCCACCGAGTAGGGCGGGAAGTTGTAGTGCAGCAGGAAGTTGGACTTGAAATTGCCGTGCAGCGCGTCGATGAACTGCTCGTCATCGCCGGTGCCGAGCGTGGTGACCACCAGCGCCTGGGTCTCGCCGCGGGTGAAGAGCGCCGAGCCGTGGGTCCGGGGCAGCAGGCCGGTCTGGCAGACGATCGGGCGCACCTCGTCGGTGCGGCGCCCGTCGATGCGCTTGCCGGTCTTGACCACGTCGCCGCGCAGGATGGCGGCCTCCAGCTTCTTGAGCGCGGTCCCGAGGTCGGGATCCTCGCGCTGCTCGTCGGTCAGCTTCTCCTTGATCGCGTCGCGCGCGGCGGCAACGGCGGCGGTGCGCTCCTGCTTGTCGGAGATCGCGAAGGCGGCGCGCATCTGCTCCTCGCCCTTGGCCTTCACGTCGGCATAGAGAACCGCGTAATCCGGCGGCGTGAAGTCGTAGGGTTCCTTCGCCGCAGCCTCGGCCAGGTCGATGATCAGGTCGATCACCGGCTGGATCTGCTCATGGGCGAATTTCACCGCCCCCAGCATCTCGGCCTCGGAGAGCTCGTAGGCCTCCGACTCGACCATCATCACCGCGTCCTTGGTGCCGGCGACGACCAGGTCGAGCCGCTGCTCGGGGTTCAGGCGCAGCTCGTGCATGTCGTCGACGGTCGGGTTCAGCACATAGTTGCCGTCCTCGAAACCGACCCGGCACCCGGCGATCGGCCCCATGAAGGGGGCGCCCGAGAGGGTCAGCGCGGCCGAGGCGGCGATCATCGCCACCATGTCGGGATCGTTGACCAGATCGTGGGAGAGCACGGTGCACATCACCAGCACTTCGTTCTTGAAGC
>JAGRMU010000226.1:480-1218 GCA_020441165.1 Sedimentitalea sp. | reverse complement strand
AGGCGCTGGACCAGACCGGCCAGCACGGCGCGGCCCAGGCGGTCAGGCTGGACAGTCTGGGATGGGCGCGCTACGGCTTTGGCGCCGACTGGGCGGTGCGCGCCAAGATGCGGGAGATCGCCGCGCTGAACCCGCAGCGGCCGAGCCAGTGAACCCCGGCAACCCCGCAGGACGGAGCCAGAGCCATGATCGTCATCGGAGCCGCGCTGATCGGGGCCGCCATCGGCGGCCTGACCGCCTACCGGCGTGACGGGGGCGGCCTCGACATCGCGCAATATGCCGCCGCCTACGGCATCGCCTTCGCGCTGATGGGTCTGATCGCCACCCTCGTGATCCACCGCGCCGCGATCTGATCCGATGTTCCTGCCGTTCTTCGAGACCCTGCGCAAATCGGGCCTGCCGGTCTCATTGCGCGAGTTCCTGACTTTCCTCAAGGCGATGTCGGCGGGGCTTGCCACCTATGACGTCGAGGCGTTCTACTATCTCGCGCGCAGCGCCATGGTGAAGGACGAGCGCCACATCGACCGCTTCGACCGCGCCTTCGCCGCCAGCTTCAAGGGGCTCGAGGAAATCGGCCTGCAGCAGGTGCTCGACGCCGTGGATGTCCCCGGCGACTGGCTGAAGAAGCTCGCCGAAAAGCACCTCTCCGAGGCCGAGAAGGCCGAGATCGAAGCGCTGGGGGGCTTCGACAAGCTGATGGAGACCCTGCGCCGGCGCCTCAAGGAACAGCAGGGCCGC
>JAGRMU010000226.1:0-427 GCA_020441165.1 Sedimentitalea sp. | reverse complement strand
GCCTATGGCTACAACCCCGAGGGGGTGCGCATCGGCCAGGACGAAAGCCGCCACCGGCGCGCGGTCAAGGTCTGGGACAAGCGCGAGTTCCGCAACCTCGACGGCGACGTGGAGCTGGGCACGCGCAATATCAAGGTGGCGCTGAAGCGCCTGCGCCGCTGGGCCCGCGAGGGGGCCGCTGACGAGCTCGACCTCGACGGCACCATCCGCGCCACCGCCGAACACGGCTATCTCGACGTCAAGACCCGCCCCGAACGTCACAACGCCGTCAAGGTGCTGCTCTTCCTCGACATCGGCGGCTCGATGGATCCGCATGTCAAGGTGGTCGAGGAGCTGTTCTCGGCCGCCCGCGCCGAGTTCAAGCATCTCGAACACTACTATTTCCACAACTGCCTCTACGAGGGCGTCTGGCGCGACAACCGCCGCC
>JAGRMU010000225.1 GCA_020441165.1 Sedimentitalea sp. | reverse complement strand
CCCCGCAGGGCCGTGCGCCGTGCAACGCCAGCAAAGGAGAGGGGCGTGAGCGGCCGCCCGATGATGTCGATGAACACCGCCGCCGGGCCGGTGGCGCCGTCGAGGCTGCCCTCGAGGACATCGACGTCGAAGGTCAGGTCGCCGCCTGCCATCTGCGGGTTCCTCAACACGACGACGGCGTCATACACTTCTTTTTCGCTGCTTCCGAAGACCGAGACGGTGGCATTCGGCGGATCGGCGTAGAAGCTGTCGGGGTAGTCCGGGTTCCACTCGTCGAGCAGCACCGCAGTCGGCGCATGGCCGGCCGAGCGGATCGGGCGGTCGGCGAAGACGATCGAGTTGCCCGCAATGCCCTTGAGCGTCAGCTTGCCGTCGGCCAGGGCGGCACCGGCGCTGTTCATCACGATCAGCGAGGGCACGATATCGGGGCGCGCCTGGCCGATCGTCTTTTCAAGCGGCTTGTGCGGAGGCGGCGCCGTCGTTTCCTGCGCAGAGGCGGTCGCGACGGCCATCGCCGCAGATAACGCCAGTGCCACGACTTTCATCGACATGTTGCAAAGGGTCATTTTCGTGAGTCCATTTTTCAGGTTTCGTTTCGTGTCGGGTCAATCGGCCTGGCCATGCTCAGGGCTGGATGTTGCAGGCATCCTCCTTGCAGGCGTCATAGGTGTTCTGAAGCTCGTCCTGGACGATCCAGTTGTAGCCTGCGGGCGTCGAGATGATCAGGTCCTGCTCAAGCGTGGCGACCCTGAACGTCCAGCCGGCGGGCGGCTTCAGTTTCGAGGCGAGGTCCGAGAGACCGGCATAGGACAGGTTCGGATCGAGGATCTTGCTGTAGGCCTGCATGACCCATGGCGTGCCCTCGGGGTCGTCCAGGATGAACAGCGGCTTGCCGGCCTCGAAGGTGAAGGCCGATTTGCGGTGCGACTTGAGTTCCTCGTAGGGCGTCATGTGCGCGACCTTCAGGTCGACCCCCGTGGGCAGCTCGCCGGCACCCCACCAGCGCGCCTCGATCCCTTCGAAGGTCTCGACCGGGCCCACCGGGATCGCGACCGAGTCGAAGGTCCAGCCGCGCGGGCCGTTCTTGTAGGCGCCGATCACGTCCCAGGTTGCCTTCAGTCCGTCCACCGTCACCTTGTCCCAGATATCGGCCGGGCAGGTGTCCATCTTGTCGGCGCTGTTGTTGAGCTCGCTGGTATTGTAATAGGTGCCCCAGATGCCCGTCTCGGGCGTCCCGGTGAACAGCCAGACCTCGCAATACTGCACGTCGCGCTGTTCCGCGAAGGTCTTCATCTCGGGCGTGCTCGGCGTCGGGATCGGCGTGCGGTCGTCCGCGAGGGTCACGCCGGCGACGAACGACGCGATGATGGCCAACCCCAGCGCCGGCCTGTTCGGCAGCAATCTCATTGTCCTACCTCCTGTCCGCGGTTGCGGGAGCGGGACCGTCCCGCTCCCTTTGGTCTGATCGTCAGTGCACCCGCTCGATCTCGCCGGGCCGCCAGCTCTGGTCGAACCAGGCCTCCAGCGGACCGTAGAGGCGCAGGATCATGAACCAGCCCTTGCCGGGGATGGTCTGTACCCAGTTGTTCTCCATGCCTTTCGGCGCCTTCGGCCCGAAATACACGTCGACCGATCCGTCCTCGTTCACCTTGACGCCCTCGTCCTGGCTGCTCACGCTCGGGAACCGCTGGTCGGTCTGCAGCATCGACCGGGTCTGGGTGTCGTAGACGATGGCCGACCAGAACCGCTTGGCCGGAATGTCCTTCGGCAGGCGCAGCCTGTAGGTGTTGCCGCCGTCGAACGGATTGCCGTCGGCGTCGAGCGCCGTCCACGGATACTGCGATCCCTCGCCGACCATCTCCTCGGCCATCGCCGGCGTCACGCCGGTCGCGAGGAAATAGAAGAAGGTCGCCCCGTCGAGATTGGCCACCCCCGGAGACACCTCGAACTTGTAGCCACCGAAGAAGGGCTTGCGCCAATAGCCGTCCGAATAGATGTAGCCGTCCCGCTCGCGCATCCGGTAGCCGAGGGTGCGGGCGGTGGTCGCCCCGATATTGGCCGCGTCGGTGAGGATCTTCTTCATCCGCTCGTCCGGCGCGAAGGGCTTGCCCTTCTCGATGCCGATGGACGCGAAAAGACCCAGCGTCGTCGGGTCCGAGCCGGTCGGCGGCTCCTCCTGGATCGCCTGGTTCAGAAGTTCCCAGAACGCGTAGTCCTGCGGGGCGACGAAATTCGATGGCACGCCCGACAGGTTGACGTATTTCATGTCCGGCGGGTTGTCCTTGTCGCTGAGGTGATAGATCCTCAGTGTTTCCTTGACCTTCTCCACCCCGGGCTTGGGATCGCCCTCCGCGTTCAGGAACGAGCGGAACGGCAGCCAGTTCCCGAAAGTCGACGGACGGACCACGAAATACCCGTCCGGCACCTCGCCCGTGTGGCCGGGGGGCAGGATCAGGTACTTGCCGCCCTTGCCCTTGTCCGGACCGGTGATGCCCAGGTCGGCGACCCAGCGGTACCACATGTCGTCGATCAGCCCCAGCACGTCGGGCGGGATCTCGACCACCAGGGGCCCCTCGGTCGTGTCCAGCCAGATGAAGCTGTAGACGACGTTGTCGTTGGCGGTCAGCTCCACGGTCTTGGAATCCACGAGGTCTTCCCAGATCACGTCGGTGGTGTTGACCGGCCCGTACTGCTTGAGCGTGTTGCGCATCGAGACCTGGTTCACGATGGGAATGCCCAGCAGATAGGCCTGCAGGGCGCGCGAGCGGTCGAGGTTGTCGTAGATCTTGTCCGTGGACCAGTCCGTCGGAACGCCGTCGTCCAGCCTCAAGAGTCCGATCGACGTCTCGAGAAATTCCGGACTCGCGACGCCGGGGGCGATCGGGGTGGTCATCTTGTAGTCTTCGGCCCCAGCCGGTGTGACGGTGGCTGCGACAGCCAGGACGCTCGCTGCCAGACGCAGCCTTCGTTTCATGGACATGTATATGATCTCCCTTTTGAATATGACTTATCGCGAAGGTGGTTGCGCCTTCACATGCATGGAACTCCGCGCGGAACCTATCGCGATTCGTTTTGACCCGTTTGTTTCCTGGGGACATAGTCGCACCATGCAGGCCCCGGTTTTCCCCTATCGCCAGCGCGCCACCATGCTGGCCCATCTGCCGCCGCTTCTGGCCGAGCTCGGGGTGCCCCTTGCGCCGGTGCTCGAGGGCACCGGCATAGCTCCCGAGGATCTCGTCCCCGGCTCTGTCCTGCCATATGCCGGGGTGCTCGCGATGCTCGACCGTGCCGCTGAGATCTCCGGCCGCGGGGATCTCGGGCTGCTGCTCGCCCGGCGCCAGTCCCTGGCCGCCCTGGGGCCGGCCGGCGAGGTCATGCGCCATGCCGGCACGCTTGGCGAGGCGCTCAACGACTACGCCCAGTTCCAGATCTGGAACTCCACCGGAGCGGCCGCCTACGTCTACCGGACGCCGCAGGACTTCGCATTCGGCTATGGCATCTACGATCCCGCGGGGGTCGGCGCGCTTCAGATCCACGACCTGGTGCTGGCGAGTGGCTGCATGCTGGTGTTCATCTTGACCGAACACCGCGTCCAGCCGGTCGAGCTGTGGTCGATGCGACCGCCGCCATCGGATCCGGCTCCTTTGGCAAGGTTCGCCGGCTGCCCGGTACGCTATGGCCAGGCCCAGACCTGCATCTTTTTTCCGGGCGCCGCCTGGGACGTCCCGCTGCCTGACGCCGACCGGGTGGCGCATGGGGGTGCGCTGGCACAGCTTGCCGCGCGCGCAGCGTCCGCACCCTGGGGAACGGCAGCAACCGTACGTCACGCCCTGCGTGCCGCGATCGTGACCGGACGGACCGGCATGCCCGAGATCGCGGCGCGGCTTCACCGGCACCCGCGCAGTCTGCGCCGGGCGCTCGAGCGGGAGGGCACGACCTTCACGGCGCTGCGGGACGAGGTCCGCTACACCGTCGCCCGCGAACTCCTGTCGCTGACCCGGCTTCGTGTCAGCGACATTGCCGTGGCGCTGAGCTTCGCCGATGTCAGCGCCCTCACACATGCCTTCCACCAATGGTCGGGAACCTCGCCAACCGATTGGCGCCGCACACACACCGCAAGATCTCGCGATGCGGCACGCTGAAGTGCATCGCATGCCGCGACATCAACAATGGTCTCGCTATACCACCAGGGCCCTTTTCGACGACCCTGATTGATCTGAGATCAACGCGTGCTCTACGGGGAACTGCTGCGAACGTCATCGGTGCTGCCCGCATTCCATGTGTGCGAAGCAGGGCAGGACGGATGGTTGATCTAACCAGTTCCGTCGGACGAGTGCGGCTTTGGCAGTTCCTCGCTGTAAACCGCGCTTCGTTGTCGGT
This sequence comes from Sedimentitalea sp., assembly GCA_020441165.1. Taxonomy (GTDB): domain Bacteria; phylum Pseudomonadota; class Alphaproteobacteria; order Rhodobacterales; family Rhodobacteraceae; genus JAGRMU01. Next base: position 12,682 of record JAGRMU010000225.1, on the reverse strand, counting down.
CACGCCACGCGGTGGGCGATGCACCGCTCCAACGACGGAAGGCGCGGTTGAATGCATTCGGCGTGGCGAAATCCAGGGTCTCGGCGATCTCCCCGACCGGCAGCGAGGTCAGGGAGAGGAGCTCCCGGGAAACCGCGTGGCGCACGTCGTCCTTGATCGTCTCGAACCTGGTCCCGTCACGAGCAAGTTCACGGCGCAAGCTCCGGGGATGGACGTCGAGAAACCGCGCCACATCGGGCATCTTCGAGCGCCCGTCGAGCATCAGTGCAAAGATCGCGTGGCGGGTGCGGCCGGTCCAGCCCCAGGGAGCGGTGCCGAGACGCCGAGAGATGTCGGCCAGGGCCTGCGTTCGCGCCTGCAGGTCGGCGGTGGGCAACGGAAACGACAAAGCCGCGCGAGACAGAAAGATGCAGGAGCGCGCCTGACCGAAGCGGATCGGAGCGCCGAGGCTTTGCCAGGGCAAGGTGTCCCGCGGAGCGGTGCGAATGAACTCGAACTCCGTTGGCCGCACCGCGCCCTTCGTCAGTTCGGACAACAAGACGGTGCCCGCCGCCAGCACCGCGTCATACACATGCCGCGAGGCCGCATGTGCCCTGTCATAGACGCCATAGCCCAACATGACCTCGCCGTCAGCCCGATGGAGATAGACGGCGGCGCCGGTGGAATTGGTGATCTGGAAGGCCGCGAAATCGGCAAGGGCCTCGCCGAGCGTCGCGGCGCTGCGCATCGCAACACCCAGGGGGCCCATTGCGGCGAGACCATGCCGGAGCCCAAGCTGCAATCCGATGCTGTCGCAATCGGTCAGGACGGCGGCCCGGTCCAGCACCTCCATGAAGGCAGCATAGGGGATGAACCGGCCCGGCTGGAGGTCGTTGGCGGAAAGGCCGGTGCCGGTCAGCACGGCGCCGAGGCTGACGCCGAACTCATCCAGGAGCGGCGGAAGATTCACCAGCGCTGCCGCGTTTTGAACCGCCGAAGAACGCTGTTCCATACCGCGAGAACGTCCTCAAAAGACAAGCACCTCGGCGCAGGGTCGTCTATTTTCGATTCCAAACGAAACCCGGATATCCGCCACGCGGCCGGCGGGCAACAGGAGATATCGATGCGACACTTCCCCACCATGCTTGGAGTTCTCGCCACCATCGGGTTTTCGACGCTGCCAGCCCATGCCGAACGCTATGCCAATGAAACACCGATTCCGCCGGGCATTGCCGTTGCGGACAGTATCGAAACGCCTCTGGGGACGCTGTCTTTCCGCGATGGCTTCCCGGACGAGACGTCGGCCAAGGCGCTTTTCGACAATCTCGACTTCCAGCGTGCCGTGCAGGCGTTCCTGCTTGGCGCGCCGGCGGTAAGCCAGGTGGTGAATCGGGCGGCCTTTGCCGATCTCGGCAAGCCGAATTCTTTCGTGCCGATCTTCGAGCAGTTGCTCAATTCGCGCACGCTCGTGCTGACCGGCAATGACGATACGGTCTACAGCTGGGCCTGGATCGACCTGTCGGACGGACCCCTTGTCCTCGAGGTGCCGCCCAAGGTGCTCGGCACCGCCAACGACATGTGGCAGCGCTGGGTCGTCGATGTCGGCATCACCGGCGCCGACAAGGGTGAAGGCGGGAAGTACCTGTTCCTTCCGCCAGATTTCAACGGAGACGCGCCCAAGGGCGATTTCGTCCAGATCGTTCCCTCGCCGACCTACGGCCTCTGGATCCCCTGGCGCAGTTTCCTCGTCGATGGTGATCCGAAGCCCGGCCTCGACCTGGTGAAGGAATACACGAAAATCTATCCGCTCGGGTCCGAACCTGCCGCACCGGACGTCATCGACGTGACCGGCAAGGCGGTGAGCACGGTCTATCCGACCGATTTCAGCTTCTGGGAAATGCTGAACGAGGTGGTGCAGAAAGAGCCGAGCGCATCGCTCGACCCGGTGACGCTGGGCTTCTTCGCCGCCCTCGGGATCGAGAAGGGCAAGCCCTTCGCGCCCGACGAGCGGATGCAGAAGATCCTCACCGAGGCCGCTGCGGTCGGCGATGCGACCGCACGCGCGATCCTGTTCCATACCCGCGACAAGGACGCCTACTACTACGAGAACAGCAACTGGCAGCGCGGCTTCACTGGCGGCTACAACTTCCAGTCGCAGCCGGGCGTCGCGGACCTCGACGGTGCGATCTTCTACTACACGCTGGCGATCCTGGTGACGCCTGCCATGGAAAAGAAGATCATCGGCAAGGGCTCGCAATATGCCTGGACCGCCCGGGATGCCAGCGGTGACCCGCTTGACGGAGGAAAGTCCTACAAGATGCACTTGCCGAAGGATGTGCCGGTCAAGGATTTCTGGTCGGTCATTCTCTATTCCAACCAGACCCGGTCGATGATCCAGACCGACCAGCCGCATCCATCGGTCTCCAGCCAGAAGAAGGACCTGATCGTCAACGAAGACGGCTCGATCGACGTCTGGTTCGGCCCTGAAGTGCCTGAAGGCAAGGAAGCCAACTGGGTGCAGACCGCACCCGGTCATACCTGGAACGTCGTACTGCGGCTCTATGGCGCGCTCGAGCCCTTCTTCGACAAGAGCTGGCGCCCCGGCGAGATCGAGCCGGTGGAGTGAGGGTGCAATGTCCTGGCGCCGTCCCGGACGGCACGCCAGCCCGCGCGGACGGCGCATCGAGAACAAGGAATCGACAATGAGACAACCTGGTTTGAAGACATCCCTGTTCACCGGCGTCGCCTTCGCCCTGCTGCTTTCGGGTGCGGCCATCGCCCAAAGCGACACCGGTGCGGTCGAGAAGGTGATCGACGAGGTGAAGGAGGACGTGGAAGCAGCGCTCGGGTCGTCCTCCGCCCCGCAGGCACCGACCTACATGCCGGACATTCCGGCCGCGATCACGACACCGGAGACGGTCGAGACCCGCATCGGAACTCTCCGTTTCCCGAACGGCGTTCCTGACAAGGAGACGGTGGAGAAGGTCTATGACCAGCTCGACTTCGGCCGCGGTGTGGATGCCTTCCTGCGGGGCTTGTCGGCCAACTCGGTGCAGGGGATCTGCGCGGGCCTCGAAAGCGCCGGCATCGGCTACAACAAGGGCCTGGGGATCTCCGAGGACCTTCTGGACGCCCGCCAGCTTTTCCTGACCGCGAACACCACCACCGTCTATGTCGTGCAATGCATCGACCTGAGCGACGGACCGGTCGTGGTGCAGCTTCCCCCGAAGGTTCTCGGCATGGCGGACGATGCGGATTTCCGGTGGGTCAACGACCTCGGCTTCACCGGACCGGACAAGGGCGCAGGGGGTGATTTCCTGTTCATTCCGCCCGGCTATGAAGGCGACGTGATGTCCGAGGGATACTACGTCCAGAAACCAAGGACCAATCGGCTGCTGCTGTTCTATCGCGCGTTCGTCGAGAAGAACGATATCGCCGCGGCGGTTGCGGGCGTGAAGGCCAAGGCCAATGCCTTCCCGCTGTCCGAGGCGTCCGACCCGCCGGCTCCCGTCATCGTCAATCTGTCCGATCTCAGGATCAACACGATCGGCGCCAATGACTTCAGCTTCTACGAGGACCTGAACGTCGTGGTGCAGAGCGAACCCGAGGACTGGGTCGATCCCGACACGGCGGGGCTCTATGCCGCGATCGGTATCCGCAAGGGCGAGGCGTTTGCGCCCGACGAAAGGATGAAGGCGATCCTGACCGACGCCGCCGAGGTCGGCAATGCCATCGCTCGCACCAATCTCTTCGCGTCGCGCGATCCCGATACGCTGATCTACGAGGATCAGTACTGGTTCACGCCGTTTGCCGGTGGCAGCTACCAGTTCCTGGACGGGGCGGTGCGCCTGCTCGATGCTCGGATGCTGTTCTTCTACTACGCAACCGGTATCACGCCCGCCATGGCCAACGCCAAGCCTGGAACCGGTTCGGCCTATGCGATCACCGCCCGCGATGTCTCGGGCGCCTACCTGGACGGCGGCAAGACCTACAGGATCACCCTGCCGGGGCCGATCCCGGCCAATCGCTTCTGGTCCTTCACCGTCTATGACAACCAGACCCGCTCGCTCTTGCCGACCGACCAGAAGCTCGCCGGCGTCGACGGCTCGGTTCCGGGCATCGCAATGAACGCCGATGGCGGCGTCACCATCTGGTTCGGACCGGAGGCGCCAGAGGGCCATGAGAAGAACTGGGTCCAGACCATGCCGGGCGGAGGCTACAACATCGCCCTGCGGCTCTATGGCCCGCTGGAGCCCTGGTTCGACAAGAGCTGGAAGCCCGGTGACGTAGAGCCGGTCCAGTAGGACCGGCAAGACGTTCGAGCGGGAGGGTGGGATCGGAGCCCGCATTCCGGTCCCGTCATGGAGAAAAGCAGGGGGCAACTGACTGGCAATCTTGTTGTATCGCGCGCCGTACTCCTTGACAGTATCTGCGGAGAGCTGCATCTGACCATATAGGCCAGCGCCGCCAAGGTCCGCTTCGGGCTGCGGGGCGTTTTCTAAGTGGTTTTCCGCCTCGGCTTAGAGTGTACTCGCTTGCCGAGTAAATTGATCGTCATAGTGGATCGAACCTCGAGCTTTTTCGTTTGCTCAAATAGATTTCTTTTTCATGACCAAATCGCCCGTCTTCAGGCCGACGGCGACTTCCGTCAGCAGATGCTCGCGGTGCTCAGGGAGACGCTGGGCGACAAGGCAGACGACGCGGCGTGATCCCGACCGGGCCCATGGCTGGCCGACCTGTCCTCAATTGCACCGCGTCCCAGACACCTGGGGCGCGGTGCCGCTATTCCAATCCCCTGTCCGCTGCCGACGCGGAAGAATTTGGCGATCTCCGCCACCCATTTCGGAAAATCGCAATAAATCCATGAGAAATTGTCGGTATTCAAGTCGGGATTTCCTCGGCGCTTTCGGGCTATGGGGAGACCGATCCGAGGCTGGTTGGGGGGCGTTCGCGCGAACAGCGAAGGAGGGCCGATCTTGGCAGACACGAAGATCATCGCGAGGTCTGGCGATCCGGGTATCGACGGACTTCTTTACGCCTTGGCCTGGAACGGGGCGGTGACCTATTCGGTACCGAGGTCGGCGGCCGACTACGGCATCGGTTACGGGGATGCGGCAATCGACGGGTTCGCGGCGCTGAGCGCGACGCAGGTGAACGCGCTGGCCTGCGCGCTCGATGCCGACGGGCCGCTCTCGATCCGGGCCGCCGCAGGGTTTTCCGTCGAAGGGTTCACCGATCTGACGGTGACCGCAAGCGCCGATGGCGCCGGCGATATCCGGGCCGCCAACTGCGACGGCGGGGACGGTACCGCCTATGCATATCTTCCCTCGCAACACCCGATGGGCGGCGATATCTGGTTCGAGACTTCCGGACGCTCGCCGGTTCCGGGCAATTACGATCACTACGCCGTCCTGCACGAGGTCGGCCATGCCCTGGGGCTGAAGCACGGCCACGAAACGGACGACTTCGGCACCCTTCCGAGGGATATCGATGCCACCGAATTCACGGTGATGAGCTATCGCTCCGATGTGCAGGCGCCGGGCCTCGGGCTGACCTTCCGAAGCGCGGATTCGGCCCCGCAGACCTTCATGATCCACGATATCGCGGCGCTGCAGCACATCTATGGCGCCGATTTCACCACCAATGCCGGCGACACGCACTACGCTTGGAAGCCCGACGGCACCACCTGGGTCGACGGCGACCTGGCGATCGATCCCGCCGGCAGCGTGATCCTGATGAGCCTCTGGGACGGCGGCGGGCGCGATGTCTACGATTTCTCAGCCTTCGGCGGCGGCATCGCGATCGATTTGGCGCCGGGGGCGGCGAGCGTGCTGGGCGCGGCCCAGACCGCCTATGTCGGCAGTGGCCGTGATGCCGGCGGCAGCATCTACAACGCCTTCCAGTACCAGGGCGACGCCCGTTCGCTGATCGAGGACGCGATCGCCGGGGCCGGAAGCGACCGCCTGTCGGGCAACCAGGCCGACAACCGCCTGGAGGGCGGGGCCGGTCATGACACGATCCTGGGGCTGGGCGGGGCCGACCGCCTGCTCGGCGGCGCCGGCGACGACCGGATCCAGGCCGGGGTCGGGCACGACGTGATCCGGGCCGGCACCGGTAGCGACAAGGTCTGGGGCGGCGGGGGGCAGGACCGGGTATTCCTAGGCCGCGGCGACGATGTCTTCCGCGACAGCGCTCAGAACGGCGCGAACGGCGCGGATGCGGTGAAGGGCGGCGCGGGGCAGGACCGCCTGCTCGGGCGCGGCGGCGCCGACAGGCTCTACGGGGGCAGTGGCAACGACCTGCTGCAAGGCGGCACCGGCGACGATCGGCTGCTGGGCGGCGGCGGGGCCGACCGGCTCTGCGGCGGGCAGGGCAGGGATGTCTTTGTCTTCACCGCCCCCGGCCAGTCGGCGCCGGGGGCCGCCGACCGCATCATCGGCGCGAGCCGGCAAGCCGCCTTCGACGCGCCCGGGGCGGCCTTGGGCGATCTGATCGATCTGCGCGGCATCGATGCGAACGCCGCCCGCTCCGGCGATCAGGCCTTCGTCCTCGGCAAGTCCGGGGCCGGCGGGGTGCGGCTCTTCGATGCGGGCAGGGATACCGTGCTGCGCGGCAATGTCGATGCGGATGCCACCTGGGAGCTGGAGATCCGCATCAGGGACGGCGCGAGCATTTCCGCCAAGGACTATACGATCGACGACTTCCTGCTGTAGACCTTCCGGCTTGGTCAAACAGGACAAGGGCGCGCTCAGCACCATGGATATCCTCGCACCAGCCCGCACCCGCTACGCGACTGCTGGCGGCGCGCCGTCTCCCGCGGCAAGACCCTCGAAGAGCCGTTCCAGCTTCGCCGCGAACCCAGCGGTGTCGAAGAGCGGCGCCGTGCCGCGCGCGGCCGCGAGCTTGTCCTTCAGCGCCGAAAGGCGGGCGGGATCCTGTCCCAGGGCGACCGCCAGATCCACGTAGCCCTGCTGCGTGGTCACGATCATCTCCGGCAGTCCGCAGGCACTCACCAGGCTGGCGCCGACCCGGGCGGCGAACTGCTCCCCGATCCGGGTCAGGACCGGAACCCCGGCCCAGAGCGCGTCGCTGGCCGTGGTGTGGGCGTTGTAGGCCAGGGTGTCCAGGAAGAGATCCGCGGCCCGGTGCCGGGCGAGGTGCTCGGGCGCCGGCCAGCGCTCCGCGAAGACCAGCCGGGTGGGATCGATTCCGGCCCGCTCCGCCGCGGCCTTCAGGTTGCCCTCGGCCCAGCGGTTGGAGGCGAGCAGCCAGAGCACGGATCCGGGGGTGCGCTGCAGGATCTCCATCCAGCCGGCGAAGACCTGCGGGCAGATCTTGTAGGAGGCGTTGAAGCAGCAATAGACGACCCCCTCCTCCGGCAGGCCCAGCTCGGCGCGGGCATAGGCGCGCTCCGGGACCGGCCGCCGGTCATCATTCACCTGGTAGCTTCCGGGCAGGCGCAGGACGTTCTCGCTGTAGAATTCCTCGTATCCCGGCGGGATGACCACCGCGTCGGCGATGATATGGTCGATGAAATCGGTGCCGAGGCTGCCCGGGTAGCCAAGCCAGGACACCTGCACCGGGGCCGCCCGGTGCGACAGGATGCCGAGGCGCGTGTCGCCGGTATAGCCCTTCAGGTCGACGGCGATGTCGATGCCGTCCTCGCGCGCCAGGGCGGCGGTGTCGGCATCGGTGAGGCGCGAGACGTCGCGGAACCGGCAGACCGAGCGCATCACCCGCCGGCGCGCCGCGTCTTCCGGCGCGGTATCCCAGGAATAGACGCAGATCCGGAACCGCGAGCGGTCATGCGCCTCGAAGAGCCCGGCCATCAGGTGCAGCGTGGCATGCTCGTGGAAGTCCGAGGAGAAATAGCCGATCGAGATGCGCCCTTCCGCGTCTCGCGTCCTCGGCGCGAGAGACGCGCCGCGGGCCGGGAAGAGCGCCGCCGCATGGGACCGGGACCGGGCCAGCTGCGCCGCCGCGTCGTCCTCCATGGCGAGTATCGGGAAGGGCGAGGCACTGCCGATGCCGGGGGTCCCCTTCAGATGCGCCGCGAACGCGTCCTGCCAGCGCCAGTCCACCATTTGCGCCATCTGGTAGAGCTTCTCGACCCGCGCCTTGAGATGGCGCGGATCGCGCGCCAAGGCCTTGCCGAAGGCCGCGACCGAGGGATCGAGCCGGCCGCTCCTGGAGAGCAGGCATCCATGGAGAAAGTGAGCTTCCGCCGCCTCGAACCCGAGGGCCAGGGCGCGCTCCACATGCGCCATCGCGCCGGGCGCATCGCCCAGCTGGCGGCGGGCCTCGGCGAGGTTGAACTGGGCGATCCCTTGGGCCGGATCGGCCTCGATTGCCGCGGCGAACCAGGTCGCGGCCTCCTCCGGGCGCCCGCTCCGGAGCATGAGGAGCCCCAGCCCGTGGCGGGCGACGAAGCTCTCCGGGGCGACCTGCAGGGCGCGCAGGTAGCAGGTCATCGCGTTCTCGGCATCTCCGGCTGCGCGCAGCGCATCGCCCATGTCGGTCAGCGCCGCGGGCGCATCGGGCCGGCGCATGAGGACCTGGCCGAAGCTGGCGATGGCGTCGCGCGCCCGGCCCAGCCCGAGGCAGGCCTTGCCGTGCAGGCTCCAGAGCTCCGGGTCCTGCGGGAACCGGCCGAGCCACTCCGTCGTCTGGCCGCGCACCTTCTCGTAGCGCTTGCGGTTCAGATCGCGCGCCATCGCCTCGAGCTTCGCGCGCGGCGGGCCTCCGATCGCACCGGTCATCAGCATCGCGGCCTCTCCCCTTTTCTTCGCTCCATCGGGACGGACGGCGCGGACGGGTCTCTCCGGCGCGCTCTTCCCTTGCCGTCCCCGGATAGAATCGCCGCCTGAAGGTTCTGTTAACGACGGCGCACCGTCCGGGAGACGCGCTGTCCGGGTGCGACGGGTTTCCGGATGCGGCACCGCAAACCCATCTTCCGGACATCCCCCCCCCGAAAGGACAGAGCGATGCTTCTGATCAACCTGACCGGCGAGCCCGGATCACTTGCCAGGGGGATCTCCTCATCGGGCAAGAACGCGGCACCTGGCTCCCCGGGTTGCCATTCACCAGCGTCCCCGGACATGCCGACGATTGTCTCGTCGGAAAAGCCGTCCAGATGAACCTCTCCGCCCGCAGGATCGACCAGCCAGGTGCGCCGCCGGTCGATTCTCCCGGACGGGACAGAACACGCGCCTTGCAATCGCAAGGCGGAGAACGCGGCCCCTGCAGGGTCCGGGGGTCTGGTCATGTGACACCCGGGGTCGTCAGCCTCAGCTGGTCCGGGTGCTGCGCCCAGGGGATGCCCATCTTTTCCAGGTACCAGATCACGTCCTGGCGGGCGGCGTCGTCATTCGCGGCAATGCCGACCACGTAGCGATGCGGCTGCTCGGGGACCGAGGCACCGAAGAAGCGGCCCTTTTCGAGCATCACCGGTGGGAAGAAGCCCTGCAGCTCCGCCCCTGTCCAATGCGATCCGCCTGGATCGCGGTTTGCCTGGCGAAATCAGCGCCAGTGAGGCCTAAGTGAAATACCGAACGACGACGTGGATTCAGATACTCTCCACGATGAAGTCGGGCACGATCGCCGCGCGCCGGATGGCGTCGGCCACGTCGAGGCCCTTGAGCGCGCCGTGGGCAGTGACAAGGGCAGTCGCGAATCCGGCCTGATTTCCGCCGAGAATATCGGTGTGCAGGGTGTCACCTACCATCAGGACACGGCCTGCCGCTGGGGGGTGTTCGAGACGCGCCAGGGCAAGATCGAATATGTCCGGGAAGGGTTTGCCGAGAAAGACCGGCTCGATGCCGAGCCCATCCGCGAGCCGGTGCGCGAACCATCCGGGTTCCTTCGAAAGCCCGGTTTCGCGGGGGGCGACCAGGTCGGGATTGCCGACAAGAACGGGTCGGGGATGGTGGCGCAGAGCGGTCTCGAGAAGCGCCTGCCGGGTTGCGGTCCAGCCGTCGGAGCCGATCAGCAGGAACCCCTCGACCAGATCGTAATCGCCCGGATCGTCTGTCAGGACGACGCAGTCGAGCGCGGCGATCTCTCCGGGGTCTGCGTCGGGATTGAGCATTGCGCCCCAGCGCCGCGACGGCTCGCCTTCCAGGCGGTGCAGAAGCGCCTCGCGGCTCGTCACCACTTCGCCGGGCGCAAAATCGAAACCGAGCCTGGCATATCGGGCCATCATCTTGTTCTTGGGATAGCCGGCGGAATTGGAGACGACGGCGACGGATTTGCCCAGGGACCGGAGCGTCGCAATGGTCTTAGCCGCGCCGGGAATGGCAGTCTCGCCGATATTGAGCACACCGTAGGCGTCGAAAAGGATCAGATCGAACGGGCCCACGATGTCGGCGAAATCGGCCTTTCTGGAGCGCCCGCCTCTCCTGGAACTGGGCAGGCGGTGTTGCAGCCCGAGATAGGCCTCGAAGGCATCAGCCGGATCGACACCGCGGGGGACGCTCACAGGATGCGGCGTCTGAGGAAGGCCGAGACGAGTTCGCCCAGAATCACCAGCACGATGATGGCGAGCAGGATGGTGGCGACCTCGGGCCAGTTGAAGGTGTCGATCGCGCCTTGCAGCATGATGCCGATGCCGCCCGCCCCGACCAGGCCGAGCACGGTGGATTCGCGCAGGTTGATGTCCCAACGCAGAATCGCGACCGCCCAGAAGGTCGGCATGACCTGGGGGATGATGGCGTAGACGATGACCTTGAAGCGGGAGGCGCCGGTGGCTTCCAGTGCCTCGACAGGGCGCGTGTCGATTTCCTCGATGGCTTCGCCCAGCAACTTGCCGATGAAGCCGATCGAACGGAACATGATCGCGATGATGCCGGCGACGACGCCAGGACCGAAGATGGCCACGAACAGCAGCGCCCAGATGATCGTGTTCACCGACCGCGATGTCACGAGGATCAACCGCCCCAGCCAGAGCGTCGCACGGTTCGGCGTGGTGTTCTGCGCGGCGATATAGGCCACGGGCAGCGACATCAGCACGGCGAAGGCCGTCGCGAAGGTCGCGATGTTCACCGTTTCCCACAGTACCTTGAGGATCGTGGCAAGATTGGTCGGGTCCGGCGGATACATCCGCCAGAAGAGATCGCCGATCTGTTCGGGTGCGCCCCAGACCCAGGCCCAGACCACCTTGATCGACGATAGCGCCCAGACGATGGCCAGCGCACAGCCCGCAAGGATGCCCCAGCGCGTCAGCTTCTGTCTCGGGGTGAACCGCGTCCACTCGTCGCGGCCGAACTGCTCGGACATCGAGGTCATTGGATGCGCTTCCGGATGACGCCGCTGACCGCCTCGGAAACCAGGATCACCGCGACGATCACGATCGTGATCGCGAGGGCGAAATCGTAGTCATAGCGCCCGAAAGCATTGGCGAGGTTGGCGCCGATCCCGCCCGCGCCGACGATGCCCACCACCGCAGAGGCGCGCAGGTTGGAATCGAGCTGATAGATGGTCAGCCCGATCTGGCGGGGCATGATCTGCGGAAAGATCGCGTAGAACAGCGTCGCCAGATAGGGCGCACCCGCGGCGCGCACCGCCTCGACCTGTCCGAAGTCGATCTCCTCGATTCGCTCGGCCAGCATCTTGGCAACGAACCCGATGGAATAGACGGTGAGCGTCAGAACCCCGGCGAAGGGGCCGAAACCGACTGCCTTGACGAACAGGATCGCGACAATCACCGGGTGAAAGCTGCGCGCGATGATGACGATCGCGCGCCCGAGGTAGAAGATCGGCAGCGGGGCCACGTTGCGGGCGGCCATGAAGGCGATGGGGATCGACAGCAGCACGCCGCAGGCTGTCGCCAGAATGGCGATCTTGAGGCTTTCGAGAAACCCGTCGATCAGCAGGCCGCTGCGCTCGAAACTGGGGGGAAACGCCCCGCCGAAGATGCGCCCGGCGCGCCCGATGCCCTCGGCGACGCGATTCCAGTCGATGGGCATGGTCATCCCGACCCATCCGAAATAGCCGATCACGCCAAGATAGACAGCCCACCGCAGCGCCCGGTTGGCGATGAAGGGGGGTTTTACCCAGGTGTCGCGTTGCGTGCTCATGACGCTTCGGCGCCGTCGCCGCGGCGGTCGGCGTGCGGGCTGCCCGCATAGATCCGTTCCATCGCGGCCTCGTCCAGCCTGTCGGGCCTGTCGTCAAAGATGATGCGGCCATAACGCATCCCGACGATGCGGTCGGTGTATTCCTTGGCCTCGGTCACGTTGTGGATGTTGATCAGTACCGGCAGCTGCCTGATCCACAAGTTCAACAAGGACGTGGACCCGAAGAAGCCCTACAGCGAGCGTGACGACATCATCGTGATCTCGGACGAGGCACACCGCACGCAGGCAGGGCGTCTGGCCCGCAACATGCGCCTTGCGCTGCCCAATGCGGCCTTCATCGGCTTCATCGGCACACCGCTGTTCAAGCAGGACGAGATCACCAAGCGCATCTTCGGCGAATATGTCTCGCGCTACGACTTCAAGCGGTCCGAGGAGGACGGGGCCACCGTCAAGCTGGTCTACGAGAACCGGGGAGAGAAGCTGGGCGTCGCCAAGACGGATCTGAACGAGCGGATTGCGGCGAAAATCGAACAGGCGGAGCTTGATCCCGATCAGGCAGCGCTGCTCGATAAGTTGCTCGGCAAGGACTACGAGGTCATCACCGCGGATGAACGGCTCGACAAGATCAC
>JAGRMU010000224.1 GCA_020441165.1 Sedimentitalea sp. | reverse complement strand
GGGCGCCTTCTATGCCGGCGCCGCGGCGGCCGCCGCAACACCGTTACCCTACTATGGCTACGGACCCTATTCCGAGCCTTGCGGCTATCCCCCTTACCCACCTTGCCGCCGCTGACCAGCGAACGCTCCGCCCCGATGCGGGCGGGGCGCTCGGCATGCAGAGACCGCGAAACAACCAGGAGACCATCATGACCAAGACGCTCACCGGGACATTCAACTCGTCAGATGCGGCACGGAACGCGCACGAGGACTTCATCGCCTCGGGCTTTCCGACAGACAAGGTTTACCACGCGCGCGGCAGCGCGGAATTGAAGGTGATCGCCTCGAGCGACAACGAGCCGGAAATCCGGGAGATTCTGGGGCGGCACAAACCCACAGAGATCGAGGTGCACGGGGCAGTTTGAATTAACCATTGGGTCGGGCAGTTTCCGATCCGGACAAGAAGACACTGATTCCAGAGAGGATTCCATGATGCTTGCAGGACTTCCGTTGATAAGAACCACCGCACTGGCGAGTGTCGCCGCGGTGGCGCTGACAATGATCCCCATATCCGTCTTGGCAGAGGATGCCACTGACAAGATCGAAAAGGCGGTCGACGATGTCGTCACCGAGATCGAATCGCGTTTGGATGGCACGAGTTCGGCCTCGACGGCGCCGGTCCAGGTCACCGGCACGCTGGGAACTCCAAGCGCCACCACCACCATCCCGGGCAACCAGCTGCCCGCGCCGGCACCGGAATTCGGCGGTGTCATCAAGGACGACGCTCTGCAATCCACGCCCTGGTGGCCGCCGCGGATCGTGCCGCCGGCGGACGCGCCGAACATTCTGCTGATCATGACCGACGATGCGGGGTTTGCCATTCCCAGCACCTTCGGCGGGGTGATCCCGACGCCGACGATGGACGCGCTGGCGGCCGATGGCTTGCGCTATACCCGCATGATGTCGACCTCGCTCTGCTCGCCGACGCGGGCGGCGATGATCACCGGCCGCAATCATCACATGGTGGGTTTTGGCGTCATCGCCGAGCAGGCGACGGGCTTTCCGGGCTATGACAGCGTGATCGGCGTGGACAACTCGACGATCGGGCGCATCCTGCGCGACAACGGCTATGCCACGTCCTGGTTCGGCAAGGACCACAACACGCCGACCTACGAGGCGAGCATCGCCGGACCGTTCACCCAATGGCCGACCGGCCTCGGCTTTGATTATTTCTACGGCTTCGTCGGCGGCGACGCCAACCAGTGGGGGCCGAACCTGTTCCGAAACACCACGCAGATCTACCCGTTCAACGACTTCCCGAGCACCCTCAAGATGGATCGCTCGGATCCGAACGCAGAGATCTGGCCGGTCACCGGCGAGGAAAGCTCGTGGAACATGATCACCGCAATGGCCGACGACGCCATCGACTGGATGACCCGGATTCACCAGACCAACCCCGACCAGCCGATCTTCGTCAACTACGTTCCCGGCGCGTCCCACGCGCCGCACCATCCGACCAAGGAATGGGTGGACAAGATCAGCGCCATGCATCTCTTCGATGACGGTTACGAGAAGCTGCGCGAACGCATCTTCGAGAACCAGAAGAAGATGGGCGTGATCCCGTCGGATCTGGAACTGACGCCCTGGCCCGACGACGTCCTGCCGCCGTGGGACAGCCTGAGCGACGAGGCCAAGAAGCTCTATATCCGGCAGGTCGAGGTCTTTGCGGCCTATGTCGCCTACAACGATCACGAGATCGGCCGGGTGATCCAGCGCTTCAAGGATCTCGGACGCTACGACAACACGCTCATCATCTACCAGAACGGTGACAACGGCACGAGCGCCGAGGGCGGCCCGGAAGGCACGTACAGCGAGGTCGCCTTCTTCAATGACGTGCGGCCGCCGGTCGACGTGCAGATGAAGTTCTACGACGCCTGGGGCACCGAGTTCGCCTACAACCACATGTCGGCCGGCTGGTCCTGGGCCTTCGACACGCCCTTCGACTGGTTCAAGCAGAACGCCTCGCGCCTTGGCGGGATCAACCAGAACATGGTGGTGACCTGGCCCAAGGGGATCAAGGACAAGGGCGCGCTGCGCGATCAGTTCATGCATGTGATCGACCATGTGCCGACCATCCTCGAGGTGACCGGCATTCCGGCGCCCGAAATGGTGGACGGCATCGAGCAGAAACCGATCGAGGGCACAAGCTATGCCTATACCTTCGATGCCGAGAACGCCGACGCGCCGTCCAGGCACAAGACCCAGTATTTCGAGATGATGGGCCAGTGGGCGCTCTATCACGACGGCTGGCTCTTGAGCACCAAGGTGGACCGCGCGCCCTGGGACGCCTTCTCGGCGGCCAACGAGGACCCGCTGAACAACCAGGTGTTCCAGCTCTACGATCTCAGCACCGGCTGGAACCAGTCCGATGACATCGCCGAGCAGCATCCCGACAAGGTCACCGAATTGCGGGCGATGTTCCTCGATGAGGCCAAGAAGTACCAGGTCCTGCCGCTCGACGCCTCGGTCGGCGCCCGTGTCGCCGCTCCGCGTCCGAGTCTGACCGCCGGTCGCAACGAGTTGGTCTATACCCAGCCGATGACCGGAACGCCGCAGGGCGATGCTCCCTACCTGCTCAACACCTCCTTCACGATCACGGCGGAAATCACCGTTCCCGAGGGCGGTGCCGAGGGCATGATCGTGACCTCCGGCGGCCGTTTCGCCGGCTACGGGATGTATCTGCTCGAAGGCAAGCCGGTCTTCCTGTGGAACATGCTCGACCTCGAGCGGATCAAATGGGAGGGCAAGGAAGCGCTGTCTCCGGGCAAGCATGTCATCGAGTTCGAGTCCAAGTATGAAGGTCTCGGTGTCGGCACGATGGCATTCAACAACTTCTCGGGCATCGGCCGGCCGGCGGAGACCACTTTCAAGGTGGACGGCGAGGTTGTCGATTCCAAGCGGATGGAGAAGACGATCCCGATCATCCTGCAATGGGACGAGAGCTTCGACATCGGGTCGGACACGATCACCGGGGTGAACGACGCGGACTACATGCCGCCGTTCCCGCTGACCGCGACGCTCGACAAGCTGACGATCAAGATCGATCGCCCGGAGCTCAGTGAGGCCGACATCGCCAAGCTGAAGGAAGCGATGCAGAAAGCGAGCGACTGAGCGTCCGAAATCAAATTGAACTGCGAGGGCCGGTCACGGCCGGCCCTCGCGAATGTCCCCGTCACAATCGAGTTTCAACATGTTTCCGATCCGATCCATCCTGCGCCTTGCCGCTTCCGGCATTCTGGCCCTCGGTCTCTCGGCCGCAGCGCTCTGCGCCCAGACCGACCCGCTGCCGTCCTGGAATGACGGTGCGGCCAAGCAGGCGATCCTCGACTTCGTCGCCCGCACCACCACCGAAGGCAGCCCCGATTTCGTGCAGCCAGAGGAGCGCGTCGCCGCCTTCGACCAGGACGGCACGCTCTGGGTCGAGCATCCGATCTATACCGAGTTCCGGTTCGTCATCGACCGGGTCCCGGATCTGGTGAAGGCCCATCCGGAACTGGCCGAGAAGCCCGCCTTTGCCGCGATCCTCTCGAAGGACGAGCAGCGGATCGCCGCGCTCGACGCCCGCGAGCTTTTCGAGGCGCTGGTGGTGACCCTGAGCGGGATGACCCCCGACGAGCTTGGCGATGAAGTCAATGCCTGGCTGAAGGCGGCGCGCGATCCGCGTTGGAACCGGCCCTACATCGATCTGACCTACCTGCCGATGCAGGAGGTCCTGACCTACCTGCGGGCCAACGGCTACAAGACGTTCATCGCCACCGGCGGCAGTGTCGGCGTCGTCGCCCCCTACAGCCAGGAGGTCTACGGCATTCAGCCCGAACAGGTTTCGGGCAGCGCGCAGGCCTTGAAATTCGAGATCGCGGACGGCAAGCCGGTCCTGATCCGTGAACCGAAGCTGGCGCTGGAAAACATCGAGGCCGGCAAGATCGAGAATTTCCGCATGGTCTATGGCCGCACGCCCCAGGCCCAGTTCGGCAATTCCTCGTCGGACGACCAGCAGGCGCTGCAATACGTGAAAAGGAGCCCCGGCCTGCGGTTGTCGGTGGCGATCCTGCATGACGATGCAGTGCGCGAATACGCCTACGGCCCGGCCCAGGGCCTGCCCGACAGCCCGGTCGGGACGTTCTCGCAAGAGATGTACGACCTCGGGATGAAGGAAGGCTGGGTCATCGTCAGCATGAAGAACGACTGGAACAAGATCTTCGCCTTCGAAGAGTGAAACGGCATTTGCCCAGATTCCCATTTAACCCAAAGGAGAACGATATGGCCAACCTCGTAGCCGTGACATTCCAGGACGAGACGACAGCATTCGGCCTGCGCGCGGCGCTCGGCAAGCTGCAGAAGGAATATCTGATCGACATGGAAGACGTGGTCGTCGTCACCCGCGACGACAAGGGAAAGGTTAAGCTGCACCAGGCCACCAACCTGACCGCGGCCGGTGCCATTGGCGGCTCCTTCTGGGGTCTGCTGATCGGCATGATCTTTCTCAATCCCCTCCTGGGGGCCGCCGTCGGTGCCGGCGCGGGGGCACTCTCGGGCCGGTTGACCGACCTCGGCTCGGCATCGACGACAAGTTCATGAAGACCCTCGGCGAGGGCCTGCCGCATGGCGGATCCGCCCTCTTCGTGCTGGTTCGGAAATCCACGCCGGACAAGGTTCTGGCCGCTCTCGAGCCCTTCCGCGGCAAGGGGAAGGTTCTTCAGACCTCGCTGTCGAAGGAAAACGAGCAGGAGCTCCGCGACTTCCTCGAGAACAGCGCCGCCTGACCGCCAACGGGGCGCTCCGGGCCGGCTGGCAATGGGTCGGCTTCGGGTCCTGGCCGGGTCCGCAGATCGACGGGCCATAGCAAGCTTCACTGTCGAGCGGGATCGACGCCCTGTCCCGCTCACCGAAGTTTCAAGGAGAATTGGATGCCCATGGAAACCGAGCGGACGCTCCAGAAGGGAACGATTGCCCAGGTTGTGGCATCACTCTTCCTCCTTCTCCTGGGTTTCTCGGTCGTCGCCTGGTCGGATGCGAGCGTGAGCAGCACGCACCTTCTTCTGGTGGTGACGATCCTGCTCTATGCGCTGGCCGATTTCTCCTCCCTTGCCGTCTTCGGCGAGCACGGAGTGTCGGTCGTGAAGGCCGCGCCGACGATCGCCCTGCACTGGGCGGCGGTCTTCGTGGCCGTCTACCTGATGTACTATTTCGTCGCCGCCGGGCGCATCGCCAATGCCGACACAGGGTTGGCATTCGGCGTGATCCTGGCGCTTGGCCTCTTCACCGCCGGCACGCGCGGCAACTGGCGCATGCTGGTGTTGGGGGCGGCCCTGGCCGCAGCCACGGCCGGCGTCGCGACTTTCGAGCGCTATGTCTGGGTGCTCGTGATTCTTGGCGCGCTTGCTGCCATCCCGCTTGTCGTCGGCGCCAGATGGACGGCCAAGAACCGCGCGGCGAAAGACATGAACAACCCGTAGATCGAGTTCGATGGTTCCAGAGCGGACGGGATGCAGGAGAAAAACAGATGGGGGGTCGCATGCAAACTTCCTTGGAGAGCTTTCAGTCGAGCCCGCATTTCTGGGACTGGATCACGCTGGTCTGCGTGATGCTGACCGTGCTTGGTTTTCTCGTCTTCCTCGTCTGGCTGCTGGGGCTCCCGGGTCGGATCGCCATCGCGCGCAATCACCCGGATGCCGAGGCGGTCTATACCATGGGCTGGGTCGGCTTCATCGCCATCGTTCCCTGGATCCAGGCTCTGATCTGGGCCTTCAAGCCGACCGACAAGGTCGACATCCGCTATCTGCCCGAAGAGGAGCGATACGGCGAGTTGGAGGAACTCCAGCGCCTGTCGAGATATGCGCTCGGCCGGGATCTGCCGAAGGAGCAGGTGGACGCGCTGTTGCGCCGCGGCGCGGGACAGCGTCCGCCGGGACTGGACGAGACCGGGCCCGGCACGCCGCGGCAGCAGGATCCGGAGACGCGGGCGGACAAGACCCCGGACGCGCCCTCGTCCGGCGCAGACAAGTCGGAAAGCTGATCGATGATTGCCGTATTCGCCGTCACGGTCCTTTACGTCCTCTTCATCTGGATCGTCTTCTTCAAGTTCAAATGGCTGCGGCTGACGCCGGTCTGGGGCGTCACGACGCTCTTCATCGGCCTGCATTTGACCTTGGTGCCGCTGGTCGGGATGCGCTTCATCGCGCCCTTCACCACCGATGTCCGGCTGATCCGGCACACCGTGCAGATCATTCCCCGCCTGCCCGAGCCGACCATCGTCGAGGAGGTGCTTGTTCAGGAGGGGCAGGCGGTGAAGAAGGGCGATCCGCTGTTCCAGCTCGACAAGCGCATGTACCAATACCAGGTCGACCAGGCGACGGCGGCCCTGGCGGCGGCAAAGCAGAACGTCGTGGTGCTGCAGGAAGACGTCAACGTTGCCCAAGAAACCGTCGCGCGGGTCCAGGCCGAGCTTAAGTACAAGCAGAGCCAGGCCGACCGATATGCCGGCCTCGCACAACAGCGGGCGGCGCCTGCAGCCGAGGCCGAGCGCTGGCAGACCGACGTCCTGACCTCCCAGGCGTCGGTCGCCGAGGCTCAGGCGCAACTGAAGCGCGCGCAAGCCGCCTACAATTCGCAGATCGACGGGGTCAATACCGGTGTGCTGGAAGCGGAAGCCGAGCTGAACCAGGCGCAGTTCTACCTCGACAATACCGAGATCACCGCCCCCGACGACGGCATGATCGTCAACCTGCAGGTGCAGCCGGGCATGGTCTCGGGGATCATCCGCGCCGGCGCCATTGCCTCCTTCATCTCCGACAAGGATCCCTACCTGCTGGCGATGTTGCGACAGGAAAACCTGAAATTCGTGAAACCGGGACAGAAGGTTCTCGTCGCGTTGAACCTGTACCCCGGCGAGACCTTTCGCGCGACGCTCAAGGACATCTGGTGGGCCAGCGGCCGCGGCCAGATGCTGCCCTCCGGCAATCTGCCCTCGTGGGTCGACCTGCCGAGCTATCCCGAAGGACGGCTCGCCACGCAGATCGTGCTCGAAGACGCGTCCATCGAACTTCCGATCGGCGCGGAAGGCGCTGCGCTGATCCTGACGAACGAAAAGAGCCCGTTCACCTGGGTCGGCCAGATCGCGCTTCGATCCTATACCTGAGGCCGTTGGCTCTATCCGCTGCCGTTCTGAGGAAGAACACGGAACACAAGTGTCGGGCACGAACGACCCGACGCGAGAACAGGGGGACAGCATGGTGAGAGCCATAGAAACGAGCGGCGGCTGCAAGGGCTCTCCGGGCCGATGGCGCGCAGGCGATGCGGCAAACAACGATACGCTGGGAGGTGCGTTCGGGCGGCGCTGGACCGCCTGCGCCATGGCCGCCCTTCTGCTGGGTGCCTGCGACATCGCGCCGGCACCCCAGAAGGAAGCGCTACTGGACGAAGCCTTGCCTCAGTCGACGGATATCCCGGCGGCCTGGTCGAGCGCAGGCGCAAACCAGTCAGTCGTGGGCGACCACTGGGTCGCGAGTTTCCGCGACCCGAAACTCACCGCACTGGTCGACGAGGCGATCGCCAACAACCGGGATCTCGTGGCTGCCGCAGCGAAGGTCGAAGCGGCCTTGCAGTCGGCGCGGATCGCCGGTGCGCCGATCCTGCCCTGGGTTGGCGCCGAGGCGGCGGGAGAAAGCATCCGAAACCTCGATGCCGACCGCACCCACAAGCACAGCGGAGGCGCCATCGTCGTCTCCTGGGAGCTCGACCTCTGGGGCAAGCTGAGGTCCGGTCAGGCGTCGGCTCTGGCAGAGGCTTCGGCGGTCGCGAACGATGCAGCCTGGGCTCGCCAGTCGATCGCTGCGACCGTGGGGCGGTCCTGGATAGCCTATATCGAAATCGGCCAGCTGATCGCGGCTGCCAACGAAGTGGTCAACCAGTACGGTCAGCTCGTCACACTCGCACAGGACCGGGAGAGCAGGTGTCGCCTCCGAGTTCGACGTGGTTCAGGCGCAGGGCCGGCTGAGCGCGGCAAAGGCGGCGCTCGTCGAGTTGCAGGCAAGCTCCAACGAGGCGGCGGCGGCACTCGAGGTCCTGCTCGGGCGCTATCCCTCCCTGAAGCTGAAGCCGGCGTCGAGTTTTCCGCCGATGCCCGGCACACTGTCTGCAGGGCTGCCGCTGTCGCTGCTCGACCGGAGGCCGGATGTGATCGCGGCCCGGGACCAGGTGATCGCCGCCTTCTACAGGGTGGAGGTCGCAAAGCTCACCAAGTTGCCCGGTATCTCGCTTTCAGCGGCTGGCGGAAAGTTCTTCGATCCGGGCCTGGCGCTCATCGGCGCGGGCAATCCGGACTTCCTGCAGCTCGGCGTCGGGCTGCTGCAGCCGATCTTCGAGGGCGGCGCGCTCCAGGCCGATGTGTTGCGGATGACCTCGAAACAGGCGGCGGCGACCGTGAGCTATGGCCAGGCGGTTCTCGAGGCCTACGGCGAGGTGGAATCGCGCATCGCCAACGAGCGGCTGCTTCGGCAGGCGCTCGCCAATTGGCAGGACGCCTATTCGCAAGCGCAGCAAGCCGTGAAATTCGGGATGGACGACTACGAGGCAGGTACGATCGACATGGTGGCGCTTCTCAACCTGACCGAATTCGCCATCGGCCGGCGCATCAACGTCATCCAGAGCCGCTCGGCCCTGCTGAGCAACCGCATCGGCATCTACCTTGCGCTCGGGGAGAGCTACTGACGCAGGTGCCGATAGCGACTATTGAATAGGCTCGTGGGCCTCCTCGCACGGATGCGAGACGGACGCCGAATAAAATGGGTATGCGATAGGCAAACGTCGGATGTCCCGTTTCAGTATGAGCAGAAGCTACTTCAAGGAGATTTCATGGCTGAAAGGCCCCCCAGTCTCGGCACGTTCTCGACACTGTCCATCGGCATCGGCGGCATGGTCGGCGGCGGTATCTTCGCAGTCACGGGTCTGACCATCGAGATCACCAAGGGCGCCGCGCCGCTGGCGTTTCTCATCGCGGGGCTGGTGGCGCTGCTGACCAGCTATTCCTATCTGAAGCTGTCGCTGGCCTATCCAGGCGAGGGAGGCACGGTGGATTTCCTGAACCGCGCTTTCGGCGGCGGCGTGCTGACCGGTGCGGCCAATATCCTGCTGCTCCTGAGTTACGTGGTGTTGCTGGCGGTCTATGCCGTCGCCTTCGGCAGCTACGGCGCGGACCTGCTGCCCGAGGCGCAGCGCAACTTCTGGCAGCATGCGCTCGGTTCCGGTGTGATTCTCGGCCTGCTGGCGCTCAACGTGTGGGCGGCGGGGGCAGTGATCCGGTCCGAGAACATATTCAACGCGATCAAGATGGTTCTTCTCGGAGGGTTCGTGCTCGCCGGCCTAATGCTTCCGGCCGACTGGTCCCGCGTCGGCCCCGTCGACGCGGTCTCGCCTATGGGGCTGGTCGCGGGTGCCATGCTGATCTTCCTGAACTACGAAGGCTTCGAGCTGATCGCCAACAGCTCTGCCGAGGTCAAGAACCCGCGGCGATCCCTGCCCATCGCCTATCTCGGCGGCGTTGTCATCGCCATCGGGCTCTACATGCTCATCGTCGGCGTTGTTCTGGGCCATCTCTCTCTGGAGGAGATCAGCGCGCACAGCGCCACTTCGCTTTCCGCAGCCGCCAGGGCGTTTCTTGGCCAACCCGGTTACCTGGCGATCGTCGCGGCAGCGCTGCTGGCAACGAGCTCGGCGATCAATGCCACCTTCCGCAGCACCGGGCGACTGGCCTACGTGGTCGCCAAGACCGGTGAGCTGCCGCGCGAACTCGAACGCTCGATCCGCGGCGAACACAGCGAGGGAGCGATCCTTTGTGCGTTGCTGGCGCTGGTGCTGGTCAATTTCGTGCCGCTGGAGGCGATCGCGACGATGGGCAGCGCGGGTTTCCCGATCATCTTCGCACTTGTCAATATCGCCAATGTCCGCCTGGCGGACCAAACAGACAGCCGCCGATGGATCTCAGGTCTGGCGGCGGTGAGCGCCATCGGCGCCCTTGCGGTGCTTTGCGTCAGCGTCGACGAAAACCCCGCCAGCCGAAGCCATCTTTGGATTCTGGCGGGGATGATCGTCGCGTCTCTGCTGATCGAAGTCTCCTACCGTGGCGCGACCGGACGCCAGATCCACCTGCGAGAAAGAGGGCTTGGGCAACGCTCTGCTGGCGAGGGAATTGCTGATGTGAAGAGTCAATGAGACCGGTTTCGATGATCGGTCTGGGCCCCAGGTCTCCGGGACGCGGTGCAATTGAGGACAGGTCGGCCGGCCATGGGCCGGTCGGGATCACGCCGCGTCTTCTGCCTTGTTGCCCAGCGTCTCCCTGAGCACCGCGAGCATCTGCTGCCGGACGTCGCCGTCGGCCTGAAGACGGGCGATCTGGTCCTTCAGTCCGGAGATTTCGACCCGCTGCGTCTCGACCGTTTCCTCAAGGCCGTGCTTCTCGCCTTCCAGTTTCGCGATGCGTTCATTCAGCTCCTCCTCTGACAGCAGAAGGGCCCGGATCCGGTCGCGCTGAGACGCGATGTCCTCGTCCTTTTCGTGCAGTTTCTTGCCGGTGGTCTGGGTCAGGTCATCGTACTCCTGCGCCAGATGCTCGACGAGCAGCACCTTCAACTGCTGTGCGAACATGGTCGCCGAGGTCACCGACGACCCGGGCAGCGCGGCCACGAGCCGCTCCACACGCGTGCGCTCGCGCTGCTCGAGAAGCAGCGTCACTTCGCGGTCGAGGCTCTGCGCATTGATGCCGCCGGAGACGCCGAGATGTAGGCAAAGCGCCTTCTTGACGGTCTCTCCGGCGGGCTCTTCCCCGTTCTTTTCGACGATTCCGATCGCCTCGATCACCTGTTCGGCGGTGTAGAGCGGCGGACGTCCGGTTCTCGGTTTGGTCATGGGTTTTCCTGTCTTTGGTTTCGCAAAGGGTTTGCGAAAGGGAGTTTGTCAAAGTCACCGTTCTGGCCGGCTGATCAGAAAGTTGGATCGTTTCGCCGCGACGGAAGAAAAAACTTGCCCGATAGCGAGATTTTCGTCGCCGCGCGGTTCGGGCAGCGGGCTTCCGAGCGTCGCCGGCCGCTTCGGACAGCTACTCGATAACGGTCTGATGCCATTTCGACTGAAGCTCGGACTGCCGCAGAACCGATTTCTGCCCCGTCATCCTGATCTCGATGACACCGCGGGTTCCAGCGTCGAATTTGTACAGCCGACCCCGCGCCCATTGCGTGTTGGCATGCTGAACCTTCACGACGACCTTTGTGACCCGGTCGTCGATCATGTCCTGTTGCGGACCGATCAGGAAGGCATAGTTCAGAATGCCGGAAACCCGCATCGCGGCTTTTGCCCACGACCGGCTCGACTCCGACCATGTTAGCCGCCAGGCGTCCGGCGTGGTTCGCGTCGGCAGCAAGACCAACGGTCCAGAAGGCTCGGGCGAGAGGCGCTTCACGATACGTGGCAGCTCGAAGACGGGGTAATTCTTACGGCCGTTCATGGCATTGTTGCAGAACTCTCATCTTGAAGGATTCACATCACGAATCCATGCGGTTAGACGGGTGGCATGAGCAAGCCTAAGCCCGCCCGTTACCGCACGACGAACTGGTCCGCCTACAACGCTGCGCTCCGCAAGCGCGGATCGTTGCTGATCTGGCTGGACAAGGAGATGGCCTGGCACGCGCCGCATGAAGGCCGGTCTGGACGCCCACCGGTGTTCTCGAATGCGGCGATCCAGTTCTGCCTGTCGATCAAGGTGCTGTTCAAGCTGCCGCTCAGACAGACCGCCGGGATGGTCGCCCGCCTGCTGCGGCTTGCGGGGCTGGACTGGCCCGTTCCGGACTATTCGACCTTGAGCCGGAGGCAGAAAACCCTGAAGGTGCAGATCCCCTATCGCCGTGCTGGCGGGCCGCTGAACCTGCTGGTGGACAGCACCGGCATCGCAAGCCCGGAAGCATGGTGTTCAGGGCGACGCCAATCGCTGCCCGGCAGGCGAATGCATGCATTCGCCGAGAGCGGCGCAAGGTCCATGTAGCCATGGACACCGCCACATCCGACATCCGTGCGGTCGAGTTCACCCCCAGCCGGGAAGGCGACAGCCCCGTCCTGCCACACCTGCTGGAGCAGATCCCGGACGAGGAAGATATCGGCACCGTGACCGCAGATGGTACCCACGACACGCGCCGCTGCCACGGCGCCATCATCGCACGCGGTGGTACGGCTATCATCCCGATCCGCAAGAATGGCCGACTGTGGAAGGAGGATTGCCCAGCCGCCCGGGCCCGCAACGAAACCCTGCGCGCCACACGTCACTACGGCCGGGCGTTCTGGAAACGGTGGACGGGATACCACGCCCGCAGCCGCGCCGAGGCCAAGATGCGCTGCCTCAAGTCCTTCGGCGAGCGCATCGCCGCGAGAGACCCAGACCGCCAAACCGCCGAAATCCACATCCGCGTCGCACTCATCAACCGCTTCAATGCCCTCGGCACCGCCGAGATCGTCCGCGTGGCCTGAACATGAAGGGGAAAGGGGAAGTCACGCCTCAAGCCGCCTTTCTGCAACAACGCCCATCGGCGCTAACACCGCGAAAAGGGCGCCCGGCTTGCCACGAAAGAAAAAGAGACCCGTGTCGTCCTGATCGGGTCGATCCCGACGCTGCACCTCGGGATAGATGTCAAAGAACACCTGCTGGCCGTTGTCCTCGTCGGCGATCAGGCGGTTGATCCCCTCGATGACGACCTGAGTATCGACCCCGCTGTGATAGGGCAGTGGCCTGGCGATCTCCTGCAATCGGGCGGTGTGGTCGTAGTAGCGCTCAGCCCAAGGGACGATCCGCGCCGCAGAGCCCGCAAGGGCCGGGTGCGCGAGAAGGTCGCCGATCGTTTCCTCGACCGACAGCAGCCGATCAGATGAAAGCGGCCAAGGCGCGCAACCCGTGGAAGATGGTCTCGAGGAAGAAGAACTCCTTGCGGTTCGAGGGGCCGCTCTGGGTCAGGATCGGCATCTGGGAATGGCCGTCGAGGTGCACCTTGTAGGTCTTGCCGCCGGCACGATGGGGTCTCCTGCGACACCGTCCCCTGCCGCGATCGCTTCGGGCGGAATTGATGGCCGCCTCGAACAGCCGCCGACCGCTACCGCTCGGGCGTGGCCGACGGGCCGGACGGGCGCGCCTCGTGATGAACGACGTCGATCGGAATGATCTCGAGAGTCAGGACGATTTCCTCACCCAGCTCCGTCGAGATCATCTTCCGGAAGGTTTCCGCCGACGCTTCAAGACTACCGAGGTTCTCCCGCAAACCGAGCAGAACGACAGATACGACGAGCGCGCCATCGACGCGTTCGCCCCGAACCTGCCAGATGTAGCTGTCCTCGGTGACGATACCGCGCTCTTCGTCGATGGTCTTCACGTAGAAACGCTTGACGAGATCCTCGACGAAGATGATCTCGAGGCGCCTGTCGAGCCTGTCCACGACGAAAAACGACCCGAGCATCAGCACGACCGCAGCCGCAAACGGTTTGCGCCAGTTCCCGTATCCCTGCAGGCCGAAGACCAGGATGGCCGAGGCGAGGATTCCGAGAATGTTGGTGACGAACAGCAGGAACGCGCCGCCCGCCATGGTCATGCCATTGCCCTGGTGGTGCAGGTCGGACAGGGCGATCGCCTGAGCGGACACCGCATTCTCGCCAAGCGCCAGACCGATGCCGACAACGGACAGCGGCGGTACAAGGGCCACGGCAATCGCGACGCCGGCGATCGAGTTGGCGATCCCGATCCGGGAATGCGCGAAGGCGGCGACCGCCCCGGACGACAGGGCGATGAAGAGATCCAGCGTGGAGGGCGCCGTCCGCGCCACGATCTCGGATCCGACAACCCGAAGACCGACCGCAAGGGTGCACACGAAGGCGATCGCGACGACCAGAACCATGCCGGTGAGGATCGAGACCATCGAACGCAGCGCCAGCCGGTGGATGCCGCTGATCGCGGCAAAGGAGAACCCCACGATGGGTGACATCAGCGGCGCCACGATCATGGCCCCGATGATGGCCGGCGCACTGTTGCTGAGAAGCCCGAAGGAGGCGATGGCGGCGGCCATTCCAAGCATGAAATAGAAGTTCAGGCTCGGGATCGAAGAGGTCTCTATCTGCTCGAAGAGAAGCTGGCTGTCCTTGCTCGACCGTCTCGGCGGGTTGCCCAGGACCGGGGTGGCCGTCGGCATGTCGTCCTGGTTCTGCATCGGAGTCCACTCCCCGGTCGCGTGGCCCCGTGCCCTCCTACAGCATCCATTCGACCGGAAGCCACGAGATGAGCCTTGCCATGGACCGCTTCCATACTGTCGTTTGCGGTTCGACATCGTAGCGTCGCGCGTTGCCCCCGCCAAGATCCTCGATCCAGGCAAGCGCGCCATCCCCGCGCGCTTCGACGCGATACGCGAAGGCCGGCTCGTCGAGTTGTCCGGCCAGCGTTGCGGCGATGGAGGGGCTCTCGACGAGGATCCCCATCTCGGTGTTGAGCCGCGCGGATCGGGGATCCAGGTTGTAGGAGCCGATGAAGATCCGCGTCCCGTCGAAGCCGAAGACCTTCGCATGCAACCCCGACGCAGAGCCCGCCAGTATCTCCGGCAGGCTGCGATCGAGCTGCTCCTCGCGCGTCGACTTGAGCTCGTAAAGCTCGACACCGCTGGCAATCAGACCCTTGCGATAGCGCATGTAGGCTGCGTGAACCGGCAGGACGTCGGTGGCGTCGAGCGAGTTCGTCAGGATCCGCGTGCGCACGCCGCGTCTGGCGAGACGTTCCGGCACCTCGGCGCCGCGTGGTCCGGGAATGAAATAGGCGGACATGAGATCCAGGGACGTTTCGGTTTCCTCGGCCAGGGCAAACAGCTTTTCCACGACGATCTGGTCGTCGCGCGCCGCACCCAGCCCCTTGGACGGATCGTCCACGAACAGCGTCGCCTGCCCCCACTCCAGCGGCACGTCTCGCGCCTTGAGTCTTCGGGCGAGCGCGTTGTCCTCGATGGCCTTCTGGTACCCGGCACCCATCGCCGACGCGCGGGCCTCGGCGGCGGCACGCGCAATCGCCGGCCCCGGGGACGGGGCCAGAACCCGCTCTGCCGCGTAGGCCGACTTGCTGTTCCAGAAGGCGTCGAACGAGGCCGCCACATCCTCGACGATCGGCCCCACGGCGATCGCGTCGACATCGAAATAGTGCGTGCCCTCGCCGTATTCGAAATAGATGTCCCCGATGTTGCGCCCGCCCACCAGGGTCACGACGCCGTCCACGGTCATCGACTTGTTGTGCATGCGCCGGTTGAGGCGCTTGAAGTCGAAGACATAGGACAGAAGCTTCGGGCGTCGCAGGGTGAAGGGGTTGAAGATCCGCACCTCTGCCGTCGGCAGGGCATCGAGTTCGGCGAGGAGCGCGTCGAGACCGGGGATCCCGTTGTCGTCGACCAGAAGCCTGACCCGCACCCCGCGTTCCGCTGCAGCCCGGAGTTCGTCGAGAAGCATCAGACCGGTCGTGTCGTCCTGCCATATGTAGTATTGCGCATCGATCGAGGAGACCGCCTCCCGCGCGAGAACCGCCCGCGCCGCGAACGCCGCGCGCCCGTCCGACAGCGGCCGCACGCCGACGAGTCCGGGATGCAGATCGAGGGCCGGGCGGATCGCCTGTCCGAGCGGTCCGGTCCACTCCGGGGCACGCCGCTCCCCTTGCTCCGTGAAGTTCTCGTCGGGCAACGGAAAGGCCATGCTGAGCCCGAAGATGGCCAGCAGGATCAGGCCGAGGGCGCCGATGAAGAAGGTCACCATGCGTTTCACTTTCGCATCCACAGTCCTCGTGCTTTCAAACGCCGGCCGCAGGCCGTCCCGAATGCCGCGTCACGGGCATCGCGGTAACATGCCCTCGCGCGAAACCGGATCACCGACCTCTCCGCCTCGTGATTGACGCGGCCTCTACATCTGGCGCGCGGAAGATCAAAGTCCGAGATCGATCGCGCGGACAGAAACCCCTGCCACCTACAGGTTTCCTCCTGATGCCGCGCCTTGTCCATGACCTCTTAGAAAACGTCCGACAGTGTACGACGTCAACATCCGTGAACAGGCAGCGCGAAGTCGGCAGTCGGGGGCGATGAGGCCGCCCGTCAAGCGCATAGACATACGCGCCCCCGAAAGCGGTTTTCCTATCGCTGGATTGGCGCCAACGACCTCAAGGTCGGCGCGGCGGACGGATCGAGTCTTTTTGCCGTGACCAGCGGCTTCGAGATCGACAACCCTCTCGGCGATTTCGACGAAATCGCCGAGAGGGCAACGGGCACGCGGCGCGCTGTTCTGGGTCTGTAATTTGGCATCCCGGTAGATTCGTCGATCGACCGCCGGGCTGCGTTGAACCCGGTCGATGGTTGCGTGCATGAGATCGCGAGCGAACCGTTTTTTGTCGTTCCGGCTTCTGTCTGTCACCAAAGCTCTCGTGACAAGAAGACCATCCCGGCCGCGCCAGGGCGCATTACGTTACGTCTCCGAAGCGGAGTGATCCTGGCCGGTGACCGAGCCGGTGTCATGCCTTCTGACGCGCGTTCGACGGATCCCAGGCGGGCGCGTCCAGAAGCGTCAGGGCGCGGCGTTCGCCGAGGATGACCACCTCCAGACCTGATGTAGCGTCGGGGCTTACATAGGCAAACGCAAGGCTCTTGCCCGTGGCGTGGCCAAAGCCGCCGGAGGTGCAAACCCCCACCACGCGGTCGCCCTGCATGACCGCCTCGCCGCCGTGGATGTCGCAATCGGTGGCGGCAACCTCGCCGTAGACCAGTTTCGTCGCGATGCCCTTGCGGCGGACCGCCTCGGTCGCGGCGCGGCCCCGGAAATCGCCCTTCTCCGGGGCATAGAAGCGCTGACAATCGGCCTCGATCAGGGTGATCTCGTTCGTGAGTTCGGTCCCGAAGCCGCGGTAGCCCTTCTCCATGCGCAGGGCATTGACCGCATGGCTGCCGAAATCGGCGATGCCGTGCGCCGCGCCGGAGGCCCGGACCGCGTCGTAGAGCGTTTCCAACTGCGCCATCGGCGCATGGAGCTCCCAGCCCAGCTCGCCGACATAGCTCACCCGCAGCGCGCGAACCGGGACGCCTGCGAGGGTGATCTCCTGCCCCGTCAGCCAACGGAACGACGCGTTGGTCAGATCCGCATCGGTGAGCGGCGCGAGCACGTCGCGCGATTTCGGCCCCGCCACGACGAGCATGCCGACCGCATCGGTGACGTTGGCGATGGTGACATCCTCACCGGCGGCGAAGGCCAGATGATCGAGCGCCTGCCGTTCGCTGCCCGCGCCGGTCACCACATAGAAGCGGTCATCGCCGAGCCGCGTGATCGTCCATTCTCCCTCGATCCGGCCGCCGCCCGACAGGACATGGGTCAGGCAGATCCCGCCCGGCTTCCTCGGCAGCCGGTTGGCGGTGAGCCGGTCCAGAAGCGCCTCCGCGCCGGGACCGCTCACGTCGAACTTGGCAAAGCTCGAGAGGTCCATGATGCCGACACGTTCGCGCACCGCCCGGCACTCTGCCGCCACCAGGTCGAAGACGTTGTTGCGGCGGTACTGCAGCTTCTCGACAAAGCCGGCGGGGGCGAAGTATTTCGGCCGTTCCCAGCCGAAGACCTCGGTGTAGACCGCGCCTTTCGCCGTCAACTTTTCGTAGAGCGGCGTCACCCGGCGCGGGCGGCCGGCCTGGATCTCGCGGCCGGGCAGCGGGGTCTCGAACATGTTGTGATAGTCATCGAAGCTCTTGGCGCGGGTGTAATCCGCATCGGCGTAGCCGCCGAAACGGCGCGGATCGACGCAGGCCATGTTGATCTCGGCATCGCCATGCACCATCCACTGCGCCAGGTATTTGCCGCAGCCCGCGCCCTGGGCGATGCCGATGGACGAACCGCAGCATTGCCAGGCATTCGGCACTCCGTGTGCGGGGCCGAGCAGCGGATTGCCGTCGGGCGTGTGCGGGATGGCGCCGTTGATGACCCGCTTGATGCCCGCCTCGGCAAAGATCGGCATCCGCTCCAGTGCCTTTTCCAGCCAGGGGGCGATGCGGTCGATATCGCCTTCGAAAAGCTCGTTCTCGCTTTGCCATTCCGGCCAGCCGCCACGGGCCGCCCAGGCCTCCTTCGCGCCGGTATGCTCGTAGATGCCGACCAGCCCCGCCTTCTGTTCCTGCCGGTAGTATCCTGCCGTGGCCGGATCGCGCATGACAGGCAGTTCGGTGTCCGCGCCCATGAACGCTGCCAGCGGTTCGGTCACCAGGTACTGGTGCTCCATGTTGGTGATCGGCGTCTCGATGCCAAGCCAGTTGCCCACTTCGCGCGCATAGCAGCCAGCGGCGTTGACGACGTGTTCGCAGGTGACGTTGCCCTGGTCCGTCACCACCTCGAACTCGCCCGAGGGCAGCCGGTTGATGCCCGTCACCCGGTTCCGCCGGACGATCGTCGCCCCCAGTTGCCGCGCGCCGGCCGCCATGGCGTTGCAGGCGCTGGCGGGGTCGACATGGCCATCCATCGTCGTGTGCGCACCGGCGAGCACCCCGTCGGTCTCCAGCCAGGGATTCAGCTCCCTGATCCGGTTCGGCCCGATGATCTCCATGTGAAAGCCGACATTCGCCGCAAAGCCCGCGACATGGCGGAACCAGTCGACCTCTTCCGGCGTCGTCGCCAGCCGGATGCCGCCGCAGCCGTGCCACCCCGCCGGATGGCCGGTCAGCGCTTCCAGCCGCGGATAGAGCGTGTTCGAGTAGTGGTGGATCTTGGCCATCGTGTAGTTGCCGATGAACGACGGGCACTGGCCCGCCGCATGCCAGGTGGAGCCGCTGGTGAGCTCACCCTTCTCGATCAGCAGCACGTCCTTCCAGCCTTCCTCGGCCAGGTGATAGGCAAGGCCCACGCCCATCATGCCGCCGCCGATTATCACCACCTTTGCATGTGACTGCATGACTCGATCCTTTCCTTGCATCCTTTACCAGGCGCCGTTGCCGGTCCGCATCCGGGCGCGCGGCAAGACGATCTTGTAGCAGTCGCGCAGGCGCGCATCGACGCTTTCGGCGATGTGACCGGGACAGTGCTCGGTCAGGATGCGGCGCACCCGGTCCCGCGCCACCGCGCGCGCGTCGCGGGCGCCGGCCTCCTGCCATTCGCTGATGCTGCGCCGGTCGGCAATCTGCGGGTAGACATAGTCAGTCTTCATCCGGGCGAAGGTCTGCGGGTGCCCAAGGAAGTGCCCCGGCCCCATGGCCACGTCGCGGATCACGTCGAAGCTGAGCGTGTCCTCGCTGACCTCGACCCCCTTCACGGTGCGCAGGATGGCGCCCAGAAGGTCGTTGTCGAGCACGTAGCTTTCGAAGGCCGTGCCCATCAGGCTGCCCTGCATCCCGGCGCATTCGTGGATCATCGTGGCCCCGGCATGCGCGGCCAGCGAGATGGTATAGCCCTTTTCCCCGCCCGACTGCGCATCGGGCAGCTTGCTGTCGGTCATGCCCGCGGGGACGGAATTGGGCAGGTCGTAGAATCCCGCCATCTGCGCGCAGGCCGCCGACAGCAGCGCCTGTTCGCCCGAGCCGCCCGACATCGCCCCGGTGCGCAGGTCGGACACGAAGGGCCATGCGGCGAAGATGCCGCGGCAATTCGGATCGATGATGTTGCACAGGACGAGCCCGGCCAGCACCTCGGCGCAGGCCTGCGCCACCGCGCCCGCAAGCGCTGCCGGCGCCGTCGCCCCCGCCTGGCCGGCCGCGACCAGAAGGATCGGCATGCCGGCCAGAACCGCCGCCTCCAGCGCATCGCAGCTCTCGGTGGCAAAGCGCATCGGCGGCACGACGTGGCAGCAGACCGCGGTGCAGAAGGGGCGTTCGCGGAACTTGCCCTCGCCGCCCGCGACCAGGTCCAGCATCGGCTGCACCGCGCGCACGCTGTTGCCGTCGGTATAGCTGACGGCGATCGACTTCGTCGTCCCCGAGAAACAGGCGTAGGTTGTGTTGATGTCGAGATCGAGGATCGTGTCGGTGTCGCGCGCCACGACCGAGCGGTGATACCAGTGGATATTGTCCAGCCGGTCCACCAGCCGGGCAATGTCGTAGAGATCCGCCACCGTGCTCTCGCGGTAGATCCCCGTCTCGAAATCCAGGATCGTCGGGGCGGCGCCGCCGGTGCCGGTATGCACGCGCTGTCCCCCGATCTCCAGGTCGTGGATCGGATCGATGCCGTGCAGCGTG
This sequence comes from Sedimentitalea sp., assembly GCA_020441165.1. Taxonomy (GTDB): domain Bacteria; phylum Pseudomonadota; class Alphaproteobacteria; order Rhodobacterales; family Rhodobacteraceae; genus JAGRMU01. The sequence goes on along the minus strand of JAGRMU010000224.1, from coordinate 3,383 downwards.
AACCTGCGCCGCGTGCGGGCGATCACGTCCTCGACCAACGCGCGGGGAAACCGCAGGCGGCCCGTCTCGTCGACCCGGCACCCGGCTTCGACCGCGCGACGTTCGAGACTGGGCGTGACCTGCGAAAGCCCGAGGTCTTCGAGAAGGCGCAGGACGAGCTGATGGACGCGCTTCATCTCGGGCCCGGTCAGCGGCTGGTACCGCCCACCCGTCATGCCGGGCGCGATCGGAGGAAGCACGGGGGTGATCTCGACGCCGCCGCGTCCCCGGCGGCCAGGTCGGCGAAGCGACAGATCGGACATCGGCATCCCCCCGAAGGTTTCAATGGGATCCAGATGAGGGGAATTATCGTCTCCGTTCAAACGATGAATTCGCATGTGTCCCATTCCCTGAGATCATGCGAGCTACGGCGTCCCGGTGCCCTCGTCCCGCATCCACTGCAGGAACGCCGCGATCGCCGGAACCTCCGACTCCTCCTCCAATGCGCCGACGTAATAGACTTCGCGGGTTTCCAGCGCCTTTTCGACAGGGCAGACCAAGCGCCCGTCGGTCAGCATGGCGTCGGTGATGTAGCTCCAGCCGAGCGCCACGCCGCGCCCGGCCTCGGCGGCCTGCAGGATCATCGGGTAGCTGTTCAGCCGCACGCCGCGCCGCACCGGCTGCCCCGTCACGCCCTGGGTCACCAGCCAGACGCGCCAGTCGACGCCGCCCCAGATATTGCCGCCGCCGTCGAGATGCAGAAGCGTCTGGTCGAGCATGTCGGGCGGCGTTCGAAGCTCGGGGTGCGCGCCCAGATAGGCGGGGCTGCAAACCGGGTAGACCCGCTCTCCGAACAGGCGATGCGCCCGCACGCCCTCCCAGTCCCCGGCGCCGTAGAGCATCGCCACGTCGGCCGCGTCCTTGCGCAGATCGACGCCCTGGTCCGTCGCCAGGACCCGGAGATCGATCTCGGGATGCCGGGCGCTGAACCGCTCGAGCCGCGGCATCAACCAGAAATAAGAAAACGCGACCGACGCGGAGACGGTGATCTGCGGGTTCGCGCTCGCGGCCCACAGGTCGGTGACACAGCTCTCGATTTCCCGCAATCCCCGCGTCACTGCCTCGAACAGCCGTTGCCCCTCGGCCGTCAGCGCAATGGCCCGGTGCAAGCGCCGGAAAACCGGCAGGCCCAACTCCTCCTCGAGCGATTTGATCTGCCGGCTGACCGCGCTCTGCGTCAGACACAGCTCGACCGCGGCCCGCGTGAAGCTGCCTTGCCGCGCAACAACCTCGAAGGTCCGGAGCAGCGAAAGAGACGGCATCCTGAGTTTCGTCAAGGGCTCCTCCGGCGGTGCGACGCATGCCCGTTCGCCATTAGAGGCACGGTCCGCCGCAAGGCAAGCATCCAAGGCGCGGACGGTGAAGACCTATACAAGCGCGCGGATCACGCCGACAGCCAGCCCTCGAGCTTGCCCGCATCGGGCAGGCCGCCGGCATGGACGAGCTTGCCGTCGACCGAGAGGCCCGGGGTCGACATCACGCCCGCCATGGCGATGGATCGCGCGTCGGTCACCTTCTCGACCTCCACCTCGATGCCCAGCCTGGCCGCGGCGTCCCTGACCATGGCTTCGGTCGTCTCGCAGCGCTTGCAGCCGGGGCCGTAGACCTTGACGGTTTTCATCTGGGTGTCCTTTCGGAGGATGGCGTCGACCCGAAGGGTCGCTCACAGCAGGAAGTTGAAGAGAAAGCCGGTGGCGAGGATCCCCGACGCGACGACGGCGATGAAGATCGCGATCAGCCGCAGGGTCAGGACCTGCTTGAGGATGATCATCTCGGGCAGCGACAGCGCGATCACCGACATCATGAAGGCCAGCGTCGTACCAAGGGCCGCCCCCTTGCCCAGCAGCGCCTCGACGATCGGTATGACCCCGGCGGCGTTCGTGTACATCGGGATGCCCAGGGCGACCGCCGCCGGCACCGACCACCAGGCCTCGCCGCCCATGATCCGCAGCATCATCTCCTCGGGCACGTAGCCGTGGATCGCCGCGCCGATGCCGATGCCGATCAGCACCCAGATCCAGACCTTGCCGACGATCTCGCGGACCTGCTCCGCACCGATCCTCAGCCGGTCGACCATCGTCAGCCGCTCCTCGGGCAGATCGCCGACGGGGCCCGCGTTCAGCTCGCGCACCCAGTCCTGCAGATGGCGCTCCAGCCCCATGCGCCCCAGCACGAACCCCGCCACCGTGGCGATGGTGAAGCCGAAGACGAGGTAGATCGTGGCGATCTCCCAACCTACCAGGCCGTAGAGGAGGCCGAGGCCGACGGGTCCCACCATCGGCCCCGCGATCAGGAAGGAAAACGTCACGCCGAGCGGGATGCCCGCCGAGACGAAGCCGATGAAGAGCGGCACCGAGGAGCAGGAACAGAACGGCGTCAGCACGCCCAGGAGCGCTGCCAGCGGATAGCCCCAGACCTGCCTTTTGCCCGCAAGGATCGCGCGGGTCTTTTCCGGGCTGAACCAGCTGCGCAGAACCCCTGTCACGAAGACGATGCCAGTCAGCAGCAGCAGCACCTTCGGCACGTCATAGAGGAAGAAGGCGATGGCCTCGCCGGTGTGGCTGTGTCGATCGACCGGAAACAGCGATGTCGCCCACTCCGAGATCGGGATCAGCTGGCCGTAGAGCAGCCACCAGGCCACCGCCGCGGCCATGACACCGGCATACCAGAGCCAGTCCGACGGGTTTGTGTGGACACCGGACTCGTGGGTTTCCGTGGTCATGCGGCGTCCCTTTCGAATCTGCGCTCCGCATGCAGGACCGCATCGATCACCGCGACGAGCTCCGGCGCGAGATCGGGGTTGCGGCGAAACCGGACCCATTGCGCATCGCGCCGATCCAGCACGAGGCCGGCATCCCGAAGCGTCTTCATGTGCCGCGACATCCGGCTCTGGCTCGCGTCGAGGCGGGCCATCAGCTCGCAGACGCAATGCTCGCCGCCGTCTTGTAGCAGGCGCATCGCCCCGAGGCGCGTCGGTTCCGCAAGCGCATTCAATACCGTGAGAATCATCCCGCAATCCTTCCGTTCATGCGCATGGGCGCATGAACGGAGCCCGTCTGCCTTGATCTGGATCACGCCAGACGCACGCGCAGAGCGATCGACCTCCGGGTCCGGAACGGCGATCGCAAAGCAGCGCCTCAATTCTCGGGAGCGCGCCGGGCACCATCCATACGGAACGAACCGCCGTGGCGGGCCACGCCCGCCACGACTCGCCTCCGCTCAGAGGTCGATCGCGTGCGCCTTGAACGCGATTTTCCGGGTCTGCTCCGCCGCATCCGCGATCTTCCGTATGTCTCCCCAGGTGTGCTTGTAGTTCGGCATGTACCGGGGTATGGTTATGAGAC
>JAGRMU010000025.1:17094-20996 GCA_020441165.1 Sedimentitalea sp. | reverse complement strand
CTGGTTGGTGATCTCGGCCACCCCCGCCCCGGTGACCGAGCCGAGATTGTGATACCACCAGTCGATCCGCTGCCCCGGCTTGCGATAATCCGGGGTCCAGCCGAAATCGGCCGGGTAGATGTCGGTGGTCAGCCGCTCCTCGAACCCGTGCAGCTGGTCGGGGCCGACGAAATGCATCTTGCCAGAGAGGCAGGTGAGATAACCGGCGCGGCGCAGGTGATGGGCGAAGGTCGGGATGTCGCTGCGGAACTCCGCGGCGTTGTCGTAGACCCCGGTGCGCGAGGGCAGCTGCCCCGACATGAAGCTGGCCCGCCCCGGCGCGCAGAGCGGCGAGGCGGTATAGGCATTGGCGAAGCGGGCCGAGCGGGCCGCGAGACGCTTGAGGTTGGGCGCGTGCAGCCAGTCGGCGGGGCCGTCGGGAAAGAGCGTGCCGTTCAGCTGGTCGACCATCACGATCAGGATGTTGGGTCTGCTCATGCGCGTGCCTCCGTCAGCGTTTTCAGAACCCCGAGCGCGTGGGCCTCGGCCGCCTGCGGCATGTCGGGATGGCTCAGCGCGGCGCGGATGTAGAGCCCGTCGATCAGCGCCGCCAGGGTCTCGGCCGCGCCGGCCGGGTCGGCGGTGCGGGGCCGCAGGGCATGGCGCAGGTTGGCGCGGATCCGGGCCTGGTAGACGCGCCAGAGGCGCAGCGCCTCGGGGTTGGTCTGGGCCAGGACATAGAAGCTCATCCAGGCGCTGATCGTCTGCGGGGTGAAGCAGGCCGGCGCGAAGGAGGCGCGGATGATCGCCTCGGCCCGGCGGCGCGGCGCGGCGCGGGTCAGTTCGGCGCGCGCCTCGGCGCCGAAATCGGCCAGGATGCGGCGCATGGCGGCCAGGAAGATCTGCTCCTTGCCGCCGAAATAGTGGTGCGCCAGGGCGCTCGACATCCCGGCGCGGCGGGCGATCTGGGTCACCGTCACGTCGAGCGAGCCGGCGGTGCCGATCTCGGCGATGGTCGCCTTGACCAGCGCCTCGCGGCGGATGGGTTCCATTCCAAGCTTGGGCATGCGCATCGCTCCGGTGGCCTTCCGAACCGGGCTAGCGCAGGATTATTGACCCGTCAATCAACAAAACCGCGCCGGCGGATCCGCGCCGCGTGCGCGCGCCGCTCAGACCTTGGTCGCGGGCACCGGCGGGGTGATCGCGCGCCGGTTCACCACCGCTTCGCGCCAGGTGATGAAGCTGATCGACGCCAGGATCAGCACACCGCCCAAGACCACCCAGATATCGACCGGCTCGGCGAAGACCACCGCGCCCAGCAGGATCGCCCAGACCAGTTGCAGGAAGGTCGCCGGCTGGGTCACGGTGATCGGGGCGGCGCGCAGGGCCAGGGTCATCACCAGATGCCCAGCGGTCGCGAAAAGGGCGACCCCGAACAGGATGGTCAGTTCCCAGAAGGTCGGCGTCACCCAGACCATTGCCGCGATTGGCGCCAGCGCCACGGTCACCCATACCGACAGCATCGCCACCACCAGCGCCGGGCCCTGTTCGTCCGCCAGAACCTTGGCGATCATGTAGGAGCCGGCGAAGACCAGGGTGGTGGCCAGCATCGCCAGATGCCCGACGCTGATGTCCCGAAACCCGGGACGCAGGATGATTGCCGCCCCCAGCAGCGCGAACAGAACCGCCGCGATCCGACGTGCCGCCAGCCTCTCGCCGAGGAAGAGCGCCGCCCCGATGGTGACATAGACCGGCGAAAGATAGTTCATCGCGGTCAGGTCCGCCAACGGGATCCGGGTCATCGCGAAGAACCAGAGCATCACCCCGAAGGCGTGAAAGACGCCGCGAAATCCGAACAGCATCTGCTGTCGACGGGTCACGGACGCGGCGAGGATCGGGCGCAGCATCGGGATCAGGAAGACCAGCCCCAGCAGATAGCGCAGGAAGGCCGCCTCGGGCGCCGGGATGCGCGGGCCGAGATACTTGACCAGCGCGGTGACCGCGACAAAGCACAGCCCCGACAGCAGCATCCAGAGGATGCCGGCCACCGGGCGCGCGGGCGGAGTCTCGATCATGGGGCGGTTCAACACCCGATTGACCGGCGGCGCAACCCTTCACATGACAAGCAACTTCGCGGCGATCGCCCACATCACCAGGCCGATGCCGGTATCCAGCACCTGCCAGGCGCGCGGCCGGGCAAAGAGCGGCGCCAGCAGCCGCGCGCCATAGCCGAGCGAGAAGAAGAACACGAAACTGGCGCTGACCGCGCCGATGCCGAAGGCCAGGCGGTCGGCATATTGCGACGAGACCGACCCGATCAGGACCACGGTGTCGAGATAGACATGCGGATTGAGCCAAGTCAGCGCCAGCACCGTGCCAAGGGTGGCGGCCAGGCTGGCGCGAGTGTCCTCCCTTGCGGCCAGCAGCGCCTCGCCGCCGCGCCAGGCGCCGATCAGGCTGCGCGCGCCGTACCAGAGCAGGAAGGCGGCGCCGCCAAAGCGCATCGCCGGCTCGATCCAGGGCGCGGCGCCCGCCAGCGCCCCGAAGCCGGCGACCCCGGCAGCGATCAGCAGCGCATCGGAGAGCGCGCAGGCCAGGCAGACCGCGAAGACGTGCTCGCGCCGCAGCCCCTGGCGCAGCACGAAGGCGTTCTGCGCGCCGATGGCCAGGATCAGGCTGAAGCCGAGCGCGAAACCGGACAGAAGGGCGGGATTCATGGCGGCTCCAAGGATCGGACGGCCCCTGATAGAGCGCCCCCGGACCGGAGGCCAGAGCCGATGCCCCTGCCCGCTTGCCTTGCCGGGCCGGCGCGGCGATAACGGCGCAGGCCCCGAGGGAGGACACGATGTTTGCCAAGGACGCGCTCGGCTACTCCGCCATTCCGCTGCCCGACCGGGCCACGATGACCGACGCCGAGATGGCCGCCGCGGCGCTGGCCTTTCACGCGCGGATGCGCACCCGGCACAGCGTCCGCGACTTCACCGACCGCCCGGTCCCGCGCGCGGTCATCGAGACCTGCCTCCGCACCGCCGGGTCGGCGCCCTCGGGTGCCAATCACCAGCCCTGGCATTTCGTGGCGGTGGCCGACCCGGCGCTCAAGCAGCGCATCCGCGCCGAATCCGAGGAAGAGGAACGGCAGTTCTATGCCGGCGGCGGCGGCGACGAGTGGATCAAGGCGCTCGAGCCCATCGGCACCGATGCCTCCAAGCCGCACCTGACCATCGCGCCCTGGCTGATCGTGGTCTTCGCGCAGCGCTGGGGCACGTTCGACGACGGCACCCGCTACAAGAACTACTACGTGCCCGAGAGCGTCGGCATCGCCACCGGCTTCCTGCTGGCGGCGTTGCACCATGCCGGGCTCTGTTCGCTGACCCACACGCCGAACCCGATGAAATTCCTCAATGCCGCGCTGGGGCGGCCGGCCTCGGAAAAGCCGGTGATGATCATCGCCGTTGGCCACCCCGCCGCCGATGCGACGGTGCCGGCGGCGGCCAAGATCAAGAAACCGCTTGCGGACATCTCGACGTTTCTGGAGTAGGATGCGGGAACGCGGCCCACCCTATCGCAGGAGCGATCATGCCGAAATTCAACATCAGCTTCGATCTGACCGTGCAGGACATCGACCTGATCGAATCGGCGCTGCGCACCCACAAGAAGACGCTCTCGCTCGAGCGCCTGGCCCTGCTGGATCAGGGGGCCGCGCCGCGGCCCGACGACCTGGCCCGCCTCGACGCCACCCTGGGCGCGCTCAACGCGCTGCTCGGACGGCTGCACAACCAGAAGATCTTCTACCGGCCGAAAGCCGGGGAGGACGCGCCCTATATCAGCGGCTGACGCGGTCGCCGCGCTCAGAGCTGCTCCATCACCTCGTCGGAGGCCTCGAAATTGGCGGTGACGCGCTGCACGTCGTCGTCATCCTCGAG
>JAGRMU010000025.1:7060-17072 GCA_020441165.1 Sedimentitalea sp. | reverse complement strand
GCATCCCTTCGAGGTCCAGCTCGGTGGTGGTGGTGGGCTTCCACACCAGCTTGGTCGAGTCGGACTCACCCAGGCTGGCCTCGAGCGCCGTCGCCACCTCGTTCAGATCGGTATCGGCGCACCAGATCACATGGCCGTCCTCCGAGCTTTCCACATCCTCGGCCCCGGCCTCGATCGCCGCCAGCATCACCGTGTCGGCGTCGCCCGCATCCGCCGGATAGGTCACCTCGCCCTTGCGCTCGAACATGAAGCCGACGCTGCCGGTCTCGCCGAGATTGCCGCCGTTCTTGGTGAAGGTCGAGCGGACGTTCGACGCGGTGCGGTTGCGGTTGTCGGTCATCGCCTCGACGATCACCGCCACGCCGTTCGGCCCGTAGCCCTCATAGCGGATCTCCTCGTACTCGTCGCCCTCGCCGGCCATCGACTTCTTGATGGCGCGGTCGATCACGTCCTTGGGGACCGAGCTCGACTTGGCCTCCTTCACCGCCAGGCGCAGGCGCGGGTTCTTGTCGGGATCGGGATCGCCCATCTTGGCGGCGACGGTGATCTCCTTGGACAGTTTCGAGAACAGCTTGGCCCGGATCGCGTCCTGGCGCCCCTTGCGGTGCTGGATGTTTGCCCATTTGGAATGGCCGGCCATGTAGCGTCCTCATCGCGTGTCCCTGATCGGCGCCCGTATAGACCGGGGACGGTGCGCTGTTCAAGCGCCCCGCTCGGGTGCCGCACAAGCCGCTTGCCGGGGCGGCGCGGGTCGGTAGAGTGCCGGCCATGACACCCGACCAGATCATCCTTTTTTCCCTCTTCGCCCTGGTCTTCGCCCTGCTGCTCTGGGGGCGGTTCCGCTATGACCTGGTGGCGTTCACCGCGCTGATGGCCGGCGTGGTGCTGGGGGTGGTGCCCTCCGAGCAGGCCTTCGCCGGCTTCGGCCACCCGGCGACGATGGTGGTGGCGCTGGTGCTGATCGTCTCGGCCGGCCTCGTGCGCTCGGGCGCGGTGTTCCTGATCACCCGCACCCTGGTGGACAGCACCCGGTCGCTCGGCAGCCACATCGCGCTGATGGGGGCCATCGGCGCGGTGCTCTCGGCCTTCATGAACAACGTCGCGGCACTGGCGCTGCTGATGCCGGTGGACATCCAGACCGCCCGCAAGGCCGGTCGCTCGCCGGGCCTCAGCCTGATGCCGCTGAGTTTCGCCACCATCCTCGGCGGCATGGTCACGCTGATCGGCACGCCGCCCAACATCATCATCGCCACCATCCGGCACGACTCGCTGGGCGCGCCCTTCGGCATGTTCGATTTCGCCCCGGTGGGCGGCATCGCCGCCATCGCCGGGCTGGCCTTCGTCGCGCTGATCGGCTGGCGGCTGATCCCGGACCGGGGCAGCAGCGACACGGCGGTGGCGGATCTGGCGCAATACATCGCCGAGCTGACCGTGCCCGAGGAGTCGGACCATATCGGCAAGCGCCTGCGCGAGCTGGACGAGACCGCCGACAAGTCCGACGTGGCGATCCTGGGGCTGATCCGCGACGGCCGGCGCCTCTACGGGCGGGCGGCGACCGCGCGGCTCCAGGCAGGCGACGCGCTGGTGCTCGAGGCGCGGCCCGACGCGCTGGACGAGTTCCGCGCCGCCCTGTCGCTGGATTTCTCGGACGCCAAGCGCCAGGAGCAGTTGACCGCCGCCGGCGAGGGGCTGGAGGTGATCGAGGTGGTGGTGCCCGAGACCGCCCGCATCGCCGGCAAGTCCGCGCAGACGCTCGGGCTGGCGTGGCGCCAGCGCACCGTCCTGATGGGCATCTCGCGCGAGGGCGAGAGCGTGAAGGACGAGGTGCGCAAAACCGAGGTGCGCCCCGGCGACATCCTGCTGCTGCTCTGCCCCAAGGGCCGGGGCGCCGATGTCAGCGACTGGCTGGGGGTGCTGCCGCTGGCCGAGAAGGGGCTGAGCGTGACCGCCGATGACAAGGTCTGGCAGGCGATCGGCATCTTCGCCGTTGCCGTCGCCATCGCCAGCTTCGGGTTCCTCTACCTACCCATCGCCCTGGGGCTGGTGGTGATCGGCTATGTTCTGACCCGGATCCTGCCAATCACGGACATCTACAACCATGTCGAATGGCCGGTGGTGGTGCTGCTCGGCTCGATGATCCCGCTGGGCGGCGCGCTGGAGACCTCGGGCGGCACCCAGCTGATCGCCGGGGCGCTGGTCGGGCTGACCGAGGGCGCGCCGGCCTGGGTGATCCTGACGGTGCTGATGGTGGTGACCATGACCCTGTCGGACGTGCTCAACAACACCGCGACCACCATCGTCGCCGCCCCGGTCGGCATCCAGATGGCGCAGAGCCTCGGCGTCTCGCCCGACCCGTTCCTGATGGCGGTGGCGGTGGCGGCCTCGTCCGCCTTCCTCACCCCCATCGGGCACAAGAACAACACGCTGATCCTCGGGCCCGGCGGCTATCGCTTCGGCGACTACTGGCGGATGGGCATCCCGCTGGAGATCCTGGTCGTGGCGGTGTCGATCCCGGCGATTCTTGTGTTCTGGCCGCTGGCTGGGTAAGCGGCGCCGATGAAACCGTTCCTGATCCTGCAACTGCGGCCCGAGACCGACGCCGCTGACGGCGAGTTCGCCGCCATCCTCGACAAGTGCGCCCTGCCCGCCGCGCGGGTCCACCGCATCCGCCTCGACTGCGAGGACCTGCCCGCCGGGATCGACGTGACCGCCTATTCCGGGGTGATCGTCGGCGGCGGACCCGGCTGCGTCAGCGACGCACCCGGGAAGAAATCGCCGCAGGACGCCCGGATCGAGGCGCAGATCCTGGGGCTGATGCCGCAGATCACCGCCATCGACCATCCCTTCATGGGCTGCTGCTATGGCCTGGGGATCCTCGCCGCGCATCTTGGCGGCGAGGTCAGCAAGGCGCGCTATGGCGAGCCGGTCGGCCCGGTCGCCTGCGCCCTGACCGAGGCCGGAACCCGCGATCCGCTGACCGCCGGGCTGCCGCCGGTCTTCGACGCCTTCGTCGGCCACAAGGAGGCGGTGCAGGCCCTGCCCGCGGGCTGCGTGCATCTGGTCCGCTCGTCCCCCTGCCCGTTCCAGATGATCCGCCACGGCCGCAACGTCTATGCCACCCAGTTCCACCCCGAGGCCGATGCCCATGATTTCGAGGCGCGCATCCGCATCTACCGCAATCACGGCTATTTCCCGCCCGACCAGGCCGACGCGCTGATCGCGCTCTGCCACGCGGCCGAGGTGAACGTGCCGGGCGAGATCCTGCGCCGTTTCGCCGCCCGCTACGGGTGACCGGGCCGCGCCGGGAACCGGCCGCGACCTTCCAGGTTGTTCCGTCTCCCGCCGCTGCGTTCAGAGCGGCCAGATGAACGGGATCACCGCCGAGACGATCACCGACATCGACAGGTTCAGCGGAATGCCGATGCGCATGAAATCCGAGAACCGGTAGCCGCCCGGCCCGTAGACCAGGGTGTTGGTCTGATAGCCGATGGGGGTGGCGAAGGCGCAGGAGGCGGCGATCATCACCGCCACCACCAGCGGGCGCGGATCGAGGCCGAGCGCGGTGGCAAGGCCGATGGCCAGCGGCGTCATGATCACCGCGACGGCGTTGTTCGAGACGATCTCGGTCAGAATGGTGGTCATCAGGAACACCACGAACACGACCAGTTCCGGCGGCAGGTCCTGCAGCCCGGGCACCACGCTGTCGACCACCAGCGCGATGGCACCGGTATGTTCAAGCCCGGCGCCGACCGCCAGCATCCCGAAGATCAGCGCCAGCAGCCGCCCCTCGACGAAGGAAAAGGCCTCGTCGGCGTCGATGCAGCCGGTGACCAGCACCAGCGCCACCGCGATCACCGCCAGGAGGAGGATGGGCGCGATGTTCAGCGCCGCCAGGATCACGATGCCCGCCAGCGAGGCCACCGCGATGGGGGCGTGACCGCGCCGGAAGGCCCGGGCCGAGGGGTGCGAGACGTCGACCATATCCATCTCGGCCGCCAGCCGCTGGATATCGGCCGGCGCGCCTTCCAGCAGCAGCGTGTCGCCGATCCGCACCACCAGGTCGTCGAGCTGACGGCCGATGTTCTGGTTGCGCCGGTGCACGGCCAGCGGATAGACGCCATAGCGCCGCCGCAGCCGCATGTCGCCCAGCCGGCGGCCGACCATCTTGCAGCCCGGCGTGATCAGCACCTCGACCGTCGTGGTCTCGACCGCCGAGACCTGGTCGACGCGCTTGAGTTCCTTGTTGTTCTGCAGGCTCAGCAACTCGGTCATCCGCGTGCGCAGCACCACCCGGTCGCCGACCTGCAGCTCGACCCCCTGGAGGTCGCGGCGCAGCGAGATGTCGCCGCGGATCACGTCGATCAGGCGCACCCCTTCGCGCTTGAAGAGCTGCACGCCGGTGACCTCGCGCCCCACCAGGTTGCTGTCGGCAGGGATCACCGCCTCGGTGAAGAACTTCATCTTCGAGCGGTCCGAGAGCAGGTTGGCCATGCTGTCGCGGTCGGGCAGCAGGCGCGGCGCGAAGATCAGCATGTAGATCAGGCCCCAGGTGCAGACCACGAGACCGATGGGCATGATCTCGAGAATGCCGAACGGCGCCAGCCCCTGGGTCCGCGCCACCCCGTCGACCAGCAGGTTCGTCGAGGTGCCGATCAGCGTCAGCGAGCCGCCCATGATCGCCGCATAGCTGAGCGGGATCAGCAGCTTGGACGCCTTGGTGCCCAGCGTCTGCGAGAGTTGGACGAAGACCGGGATCATCACCACCACGACGGGCGTGTTGTTCATCACCGCCGATCCGGCCATGACCATCGCGATCACCCCGGTCACCGCCATCCTGGGGTGGGTCTTGGCATAGCGCTCGGCCATCCGGGTCAGCACGTCCAGCGCCCCGGTCCGCACCAGCGCGCCCATGATGATGAACATCGCCGCGATGGTCCAGGGCGCCGGGTTGGCCAGCACCGGCAGCGCCTTGTCATAGGGCAGAACCCCGGTGACCAGCATCGCCGCGACCCCGGCAATGGCCACCACCTCGGTCGGGAATTGCTCGCGCAAAAAGAGCGCGAACATCACGATGACGATCACCAGCGCCAGGATCGCGCTGCCGGTACCGGAAAGCTGAAGGAACTGCATGACGGTGACTGGATCGCCCTTCTGCGCAGGGGGCCGGAACGGCTAGCGCGCAGTCTCCCCGATTGCGCCGGTCGGGGCAAGCGCGTCCTGCCGGCGCGGCTGCACGAGGAAGATGCCCAGCAGCATCAGCCCCAGCGCCGCCCAGATATAGGGCGAATAGGTCTCGCCCAGCACCGCCAGCGAGGAGAGCACCCCGAAGCCGGTCACCAGATAGCTGACCTGCACGGCGAAGACAGCGCCGGCGCTCTTCACCAGCCAGACATAGCCCGAGTAGGTCAGAACGTGGATGATCGCGGCGGCGATCAGCGCCCATTCCGGCGCGCCGAAGGGACGGATCGGCGAGATGAACTGGCCCGAGGCCAGCGCCAGCGGCAGCGACAGCCCCGCCCCGACCAGCGAGGCGCCCAGCAGCACCTGCGTCGGGCCCAGCCCAGCCGTGCCCCATTTCGACACCACGTTGCCCTCGAGCGCGTAGCAGACCGAGGCCACCAGCGCCAGCGGCACCCAGACCAGCATCGCCGGATCGGGCAGGCTGGCCGCGGGCATCACCAGCAGCAGCACGCCGATCAGCCCGGCGAAGAGCCCACCGAAGCGGCGCAGGCTGAACCGCTCCAGCCGCATCGAGAGGGCGATGGGAAAGGCGATCATCGGCACCAGCGACAGCAGGATCGCCATCACCCCCGCCGGCAGATGCGCCAGCGCGCGATAGGAGGCGGCGTTGGGCACCACCGTGCCCAGCAGCGCGATCACCACGTAGACCCGCAGCGCCGGCAGGCTCAGCGGCAGGCGCTTCCCGCGCAACAGCATGAGCGTGCCCAGGAAGACGGCGCCGATCATCGTGTCCCAGAAGATCAGCCCGAACTGCCCATAGCCGGTGCTGACCGCGATCTTCGACAGCGGCATGGTCGCGCCCCAGCCCGCGCCCAGCACGATCAGCACGGCGATGTAGAAGACCCGCTGGCGGGGCGTCATGGCGCGGCCTGCTCCAGCCGCCCGCCAATCCGCACCATCCGGATGGCCTTCGCGGCGCCGGTGCGGTCATCGGTCTCGGCGAAGACCCCCGAGAGGGTCGCCTCGCCGGTCGCGGGGGTGAACCGCGCCTTGGGCATCCCGGTGATGAAGCGGCGCATCGGCTCGGCCTTGTCCATGCCGATCACCGAGTTGTAGTCGCCGCACATGCCGGCATCGCTGAGATAGCCGGTGCCGCCCGGCAGCAGCTGGGCATCGGCGGTGGGCACATGGGTATGGGTGCCGACCACCAGGCTGGCGCGCCCGTCGCAGAAATGGCCCATCGCCATCTTCTCCGAGGTCGCCTCGCAATGCATGTCCACGATCACCGCCTGGGCCAGACCGCCGCGCGGATGCGCCTTGAGCACCGGCCCGATCGCCAAGAAGGGATCGTCGAAGGGCCGCTTCATGAAGACCTGGCCCAGCACCTGCGCCACCAGCACCTTCTGCCCGCCCGCCGCGGTGAACAGCCGGTGGCCCCTGCCCGGCGCGGTCTTGGCGAAGTTGATGGGGCGCAGGATGCGCGGCTCGGTCTCGATGACCTGCAACATGTCCTTCTGGTCGAAAGCGTGATCGCCCAAGGTCAGGCAATCGGCGCCGGCCGCCAGCAGCGCGGTCGCGTGCTCGCCGCTCAGCCCGGCGCCGTTGGTGGCGTTCTCGCCATTGACCACGACGAAATCCAGCCGCCACTCGGCGCGCAGCCGCGGCAGGTGCTCGGCCACCGCCGCGCGCCCGGCGCGGCCCATCACATCGCCCAGAAACAGCAGTCTCATGGACCGGTGTTAGGCGCTGCGACCGGCAAGGGCAAGCGCCCGGTTGCCGATCCGCGCGGCTCAGCCCGGCGCGATGCCGCCGCGCGTCATCATGTTGGCGCCGACCTGGTCGAAGCCGCGCCGCCAGGCCTGCTCCATCTCGAGGGTGAACTCCGCCCCCATCGCCGCGCGCAGCGTGTCGAGCAGCGCCTCGCGCATCGGCTCGAAATGGGCCGCCTCGACGCCGAGGCTGGCATGCTTGCGCCCCAGCCCGACATACTGCTCGGCCACGGCGCTCTCGTCGTGCAGCTTGTCGACGATGACCCCGAGGGTGGTCATGAACTTCATGCCCTGCCCCGCCAGATCCTCGCGGAACATCGACCGCAGATAGGGCGCGCGCCGGAACAGCGCCTCGTAGAACTCGGTGGAATGGCTGTCGAGATCGTCGCGCAGCCGGTCGAAACTGGTGCGGATCAACTTCAAGTCCGAGGCAGATACCGTCATGGCCGCTCCTTTACGTTCGTCGAAATCAGCTTCAGCATAGCATAAAGCCAATGGAATGTGACAGGTCAGCGCGGAAACGCGCGCACGCCTTTCTCGGTCACGATCATGTCGAGCGGCTGGTCCGTCTTCTCGAGCGGCAGGCGCTCGGCCTCCTGCGCGGCATAGGCGAAGCCGATGGCAAGCGTCGGCCGCGCGGCGCGCAGCAGCGCGAGGGTGCGGTCGTAGAAGCCGCCGCCATAGCCCAGCCGCCCGCCGCTGGCGTCGAAGGCGACCAGCGGCACGATCACGATCTCGGGGATCAGGAAATCGTCGCGCTCGGGGATCTGCGCGCCGAACGGGCCGGGGCGCAAGACCCTGCCCGGATGCCAGCGGCTGAACCGCAGCGGCTGGCCGGGCCCCGCGATCACCGGAACCGCCAGCGGCCCGTGCGCCGCCGCCTCTGCCATCGCCGGCAAGGGGTCGATCTCGGTGCGGATCGGCATGTAGCCGGCGAGCGGGACGCCCCGATGGGCGCCGAGCACCTGCGACAGAAAGGCGGCGCTGCGCCCGTCCCGCAGGGCATGGGCGGCCTTGCGCCGCGCGAAGGCGGCCTTGCGCGCCTCGGCCTTGACCAGCGCCAGGTCGGTCACAGCAGGACGATGCCCGCCAGCCCGAGGAAGGCGAAGAAGCCGACCACATCGGTGACCGTGGTGACGAAGGTGCCCGAGGCGAGCGCCGGGTCGATGCCGAATTTCTCCATGGCGATCGGGATCACCGTGCCAGCCACCCCGGCCACCAGAAGGTTGATCACCATCGCCGCCGCGATCACATAGCCCAGCCCCGGCGAGCCGAACCAGGCCAGCCCGACCGCGCCCATCACCAGAGCGAAGACGAGACCGTTCAGCAGGCCCACCAGCGCCTCGCGGCGGATCACCCGCCAGACGTTCGAGCCGGTCAGATCGCGCGTCGCCAGCGCCCGCACCGCCACCGTCAGCGACTGGGTGCCGGCATTGCCGCCCATCGAGGCGACGATCGGCATCAGCACCGCCAGCGCCACGTAGCGGGATATCGTGTCCTCGAACTGGGCGATCACCAGCGAGGCCAGGATGGCGGTCGCAAGGTTCACCGCCAGCCAGGGCACCCGCTGCCGGGCGGTTTCGGCGACGCTGTCCGAAAGCGAGCCCTCGCCGACACCGGCGAGGCGCAGGATGTCCTCCTCGTGCTCCTCGTCCAGCACGATCATCGCATCGTCGATGGTGATCGCGCCGACCAGCCGCCCCTCGTCATCGACCACCGGCGCCGAGATCAGGTGGTACTGGTTGAAGGCATAGGCCACGTCCTCCTCGTCCTGGGTGACCGGGATCACCCGGAACATGTCCTCGGTCAGATCGCGCAACGGCACGTCGCGGCGCGCCGCCATCAGCCGGCCGAGGGTCACGTTGCCGACCGGGTGCATCCGCGGATCGACCAGGATCACGTGATAGAACTGGTCCGGCAGGGTGTCGGCGTTGCGCATGTGGTCGATGGCCTGCCCCACGGTCCAGTGCTCGGGGGCCATCACCACCTCGCGCTGCATCAGCCGGCCGGCCGAGCCCTCGGGATAGGCCAGCGCCTGCTCGACCGCGACCCGGTCGGCGTCTTCCAGCGCGCCGAGGATCGCCGCCTGCTGCGGCTCTTCCAGGTCCTCGACCAGGTCGACGACGTCGTCGCTTTCCAGCTCGCGCACGGCCTCGGCCAGCACGTGCGGCGCGAGGATGCCGATCACCTCCTCGCGGATGCTCTCGTCCAGCTCGGAGAGGATCTCGCCGTCGAACTCGCGGTCGTAGAGCCGGATCAGCCGGGTTCGTTCGTAGGAGCCGATCTGTTCCAGAAGGTCGGCGATGTCGGCCGCGTGCAGCGGCTCCATGAGCGCCACCAGCGTGTCGCGATCGTCGCGGTCCACCGCGTCGAGGATCGCCGCGACCGCCTTGCGGCCCAGCGTGTACTCGTCCTCCTCGGGGGCGTCGATCTGCGGCTCTTCGGTCTCGTTGTCCATCTGCCCCCCTACCGCGACTGGTCGCAAAATAGAAGAAGCTGCTGCCTGAAAACAACGACAATAGCGCGATTTACGGGAGCATTTCCGGTCACTACTCTGCCGGGTGGCCCATTCACCGCAGGGATATGCTGCAGATGACCGATGACGTGATCCTCAAGGGACAGGTGTTGTCCTTCGATCGCAGCCCCTTCGGGGACGCGCCCGACTCCGCGGCGACGCTGCACGGGGCGGTGGCGCTCTCGGCCGGGCGGATCGCCGCCCTCGGCGCTGCGGAGGCGCTGGCCACCGCCCGTCCGGGCGCAAGGCTCGTCGATCATGGCGACCGGCTGATCCTGGCCGGCTTCGTCGACGCGCATGTGCACTATCCGCAGACCGCGATGATCGCCAGCTGGGGCAAGCGGCTGATCGACTGGCTGAACACCTATACCTTTCCCGAAGAGATGCGCTTTGCCGATCCGGCCTACGCGGCCGAGATCGCCGCGCGCTATCTCGACCTGACCACGGCCCATGGCACCACCACCATGTGCAGCTTCTGCACGATCCATCCGGCCAGCGTCGAGGCGTTCTTCGCCGAGGCGCAAAGGCGCGGCCAGCGGGTGGTGGC
>JAGRMU010000025.1:5800-7008 GCA_020441165.1 Sedimentitalea sp. | reverse complement strand
TCGGCCTATGACGACAGCAAGGCGCTGCTCGAGCGCTGGCACGGGGTCGGGCGGCTGTCCTATGCGATCACGCCGCGATTCTCGCCGACCTCGACGCCCGAACAGCTGGACGCGATGGGGGCGCTCTGGGCCGAGCACCCCGACTGCCTGATGCAGACCCATCTGAGCGAGCAGACCGACGAGATCGCCTGGGTCAAGGGCCTCTTCCCGCAGGCGCGCGACTATCTCGACACCTACGAGGCGCACGGGCTGCTGGGACCGAATGGTCTATACGGTCACGCCATCCACCTGGAGCCACGCGAGCGCGACCGGCTGCGCGAGACCGGCGGCGCACTGGTGCATTGCCCGACCTCGAACACCTTCATCGGCTCGGGCCTCTTCGACATGGCCGGGCTGGTCGCCGAGGGCCAGCGCGTCGGTCTGGCCACCGACACCGGCGGCGGCTCCAGCTTCTCGATGCTGCGCACCATGGCCGCGGCCTACGAGATCGGGCAGTTGCGCGGCACCGCGCTGCATCCCGCGCAACTGCTGTGGCTGGCGACCGCCGGCTCCGCCGGCGCGCTGCGCATGGGCACGCGGATCGGCAATATCGCGCCGGGGATGGAGGCCGACCTGGTGGTGCTCGATCTCGCCTCGACCCCCGCCATCGCCCAGCGGTCGGCGCGGGCCGGAAACATCTGGGAGGCGGTCTTCCCGACCATCATGATGGGCGACGACCGCGCCATTGCCGAGGTCTGGATCGGCGGGCGCAAGGCGACTCGCAGATCCTGAGCCGTTTCAGGTCTTCACGGTACTACGGGCGCCCGTCCCGAGGGTGGGCTCTACCTGCAGAGCACCAAGATACTCTCGCGGCGGGATCGGGCGGGTTGGATGCGATCCGGGGCCGACGCCCCGGCGACCTAGCAGCCGGGGCGGCCCAGAACCATCACCCAGAAGTCGCCGGGGCCATGCACCAGCGCGAACTCGGTGGCCTTGCGGTTCATCATGTTCTTGCGGTGGTATTTCGATTCCGCCCAGTCCTGCATCACCTCGTTCAGGCTGGTCTGACCCTGGGCGAGGTTCTCGGACATGTAGCAGAACGCATAGCCATGGGCCCGGCCGCGATCGGCCAGACCCGCGCCGTTGCTGCCGGTATGGCCGAGAAAGCCGTGGCGGGTCATGTCGTTGAGATGCGCCCGCGCCATCTTCTCGAGCGTGCGCGAATAGCG
>JAGRMU010000025.1:0-5730 GCA_020441165.1 Sedimentitalea sp. | reverse complement strand
CCGCGGCGAGGGAAAACAGAATGGCGATCAGGTGTTTCATGGCTCAGAAGCTCTCCTGCAATTTACGGGAAAGGGCGTTCTGCCGCTCGATGAGGCGGGGCAGGTCGAGACTCGCCAGCCTGCCGCCCGCGACAATATGGCGGCCGTCGATGAACAGATCCTTAACGCGGGTCGGCCCCGCCAGCAGCAGCGCGGCCGGATCCCAACTGCCGGCGCTGTCGATGCCGGTCACGTCCCAGAGCGCGATATCGGCGCGTTTGCCTACGGCCAGCCGCCCGCAATCGGGCCGCCCCAGCACGTCGGCGCCGCCGCGGGTGGCGATCTCCAGCGCCTCGCGGGCGCTCATCGCATCGGCGCCGCGCGCCACCCGCTGCAGCAGCATGGACTGGCGCGCCTCGGCGATCAGGTTGCCGGCATCGTTGCTGGCCGAGCCGTCCACGCCCAGCCCGACCGGCACCCCGGCGTCGCGCATCGCGCGCACCGGCGCGATGCCGCTGCCCAGCCGGCAGTTGGAGCAGGGACAATGGGCGACACCGGTGCGCATGCGGGCGAAGAGGTCGATCTCGGCCCCGTCCAGCTTGACGCAATGGGCATGCCACACGTCCGGCCCGGTCCAGCCGAGGTCCTCGGCGTATTGTCCGGGTCGGCAGCCGAACTGCGCCTCGGAATAGGCGATGTCCTCGTCGTTCTCGGCCAGGTGGGTATGCAGCATCACCCCCTTGTCGCGGGCCAGCAGCGCCGCATCGCGCATCAGCTCGCGGCTGACCGAGAAGGGCGAACAGGGGGCGAGCCCGACCCGGCACATCGACCCCTCGGCGGGATCGTGAAAGGCATCGATCACCCGGATGCTGTCCTCCAGGATCGCCGCCTCGGCCTCGACCAGCGAATCGGGCGGCAGGCCGCCGGCACTTTCGCCGATGCTCATCGCGCCGCGGGTGGGGTGAAACCGCAGGCCGATCTCG
Organism: Sedimentitalea sp.; assembly: GCA_020441165.1. Taxonomy (GTDB): domain Bacteria; phylum Pseudomonadota; class Alphaproteobacteria; order Rhodobacterales; family Rhodobacteraceae; genus JAGRMU01. The sequence goes on along the minus strand of JAGRMU010000025.1, from coordinate 4,768 downwards.
GCGGAGGCGGCGATGGTGTCGTCGAGCCGCGCGCCGTTGGGATAGAGATAGAGATGGTCCGAGCTGAGCGCGCAGCCCGACAGCGCCAGCTCGGCCAGGCCGAGCTGCGCCGAGACGAACATCTCCTCGGGCCCGAACCGCGCCCAGATCGGGTAGAGCCGCTGCAGCCAGCCGAAGAGCAGCGCGTCCTGCCCGCCCGGCACCGCGCGGGTCAGGGTCTGGTAGAGGTGGTGATGGGTGTTCACCAGCCCGGGCGTGACCACGCAGCCCGCTGCCGAATGGATGGCGCCGGTGGTGGTCAGCCCCGGCCCGATGGCGGCGATGACCCCGTCGCGGACCAGGATATCGGCGCCCTGCAATTCGCGGCGCGCGTCGTCCACGGTCAGGACGGTGTCCGCGCTCTGGATCAGGAATTCGCTCATCTGCCCCCGCGCAGGTCCGATCGTCCGGTGTCATGTTGCGATATGTGAACCGCGCCGCCGGGCGGCAGGCGAGATACTCGGCACTGGCGAAACGCTAGCCACACGGGCGCCGGCGCTCAACCCGGCCGGGCGCGACCGGCGAAAAACCGCGCGGGTGCGCAGGTGACAGCGGTGTGGCGGCGCGGTTAGGCTGAGCCGAGCCGCAAGGCAATCGCAGCGCAAGGACCTGCCATGACCGAACCGACCTTCCGACTGGACCCGCAACCGGGCGCCATGGCGCCGTCGCATCTGACCGCGCCCGAGGCCTTCACCACCGCCGACAGGACCGAGCGCAACCGCACACCGCCGACGAGTCGGTCTCCACCGGCCTCTGGGAATGCGCCCCCTGCCGCGAGGAGATCGACAGCTTTCCGGTGAACGAGATGATGACCGTGGTTTCCGGCGCGCTGACGATCACCCATGCGGACGGTCGGGCGGAGACCTTCGGGCCGGGCGACACGCTGTTCATCGCCAAGGGCACGACATGCGTCTGGGAGATCACCGAGACGCTGCGCAAGTTCTACATGGTCGCCGCCTGATCCGATCCGGGAGCATTCTGGCCTTGATGATCGCGGCGCGGCCCGATGGCCGGGGTTCAGACGGACCCGGCCAGTAGCCCCAGCGCCGCGGCGTGCAGGTCGGCATTGGCGGCGGCCAGAACGCGTCCGCCGTCATGCGCCGGCCCGCCCTGCCAGTCGGTGACCAGACCGCCGGCCGCCTCGATCACCGCGATCGGGGCCTGGATGTCATAGGCATTCAGCCCGGCCTCGATCACCAGGTCGATCTGCCCGGCCGCCAGCAGCGCATAGGCATAGCAGTCCATCCCGTAGCGGGTCAGCCGGACCCGGTCGCGGACCGCCTCGAAGCGGGTGCGCTCGTCCGGCGTGCCGATCTCGGGGAAGGTGGTGAAGAGGATCGCCTGGTCCAGCGCCGGCGTGCTTCGCGTGGCCAGCGCCGCCCGCCCCGCCGGGCCGGTCATCCAGGCGCTGCCCGCGGCGCCGACAAAGCGCTCGCCGGTATAGGGCTGGTCGATGATCCCCAACTCGGGACCAGACGCGCCGCACAGCGCGATCAGCACGCCCCAGGTCGGGGTGCCGCTGAGAAAGCCGCGGGTGCCGTCGATCGGATCGAGCACCCAGCGCCGGCCGCTGCGGCCGGGCGTGGCGCCGAATTCCTCGCCGAAGATGCCGTCCTCGGGCCGGTGCCGCGCCAGCAGCGCGCGCATGGCCTCCTCGGCGGCACGGTCGGCGGCGGTGACCGGATCGAACCCCTTGGCCAGCTTGTTGTCGGCGATCAATCCCGCCTGCCGGAAATACGGCAGGATCGCCTTGCCGGCCGCGTCGGCCAGCAGATGGGCGAGATCGAGATCGGTAAGACGCGCAGCGGTCATGGCGCCGGCCTGCCATTCGGCGGGCCGGGATGCAAGCAGCAAAGCGTCGGGACGTGTCCCCGGCGGCGGTCAGGCGACGTCGCTGAGCACCCGCGCCAGCTCGAACAGCCGGCGACGCTGGTTCTCGGGGATCGCGTAGTAGGAGCGCACCAGGTCCAGCGCCTCCTTGTCGCCCATCAGGTCGGCGGGGATCATCTTGGCCTCGTCATGGGCGTCATGCGCCTCTTCGATGCCCTCGAAAAAGAAGCTGACCGGCACCTCGAGCGCGTCGGCGATATCCCAGAGGCGCGAGGCGCTGATCCGGTTGGCACCGGTTTCGTATTTCTGGATCTGCTGGAACTTGATCCCGACCCGCTCGGCCAGTTGCTGCTGGGTCATGCCCGTCAGCCAGCGGCGATGTCTCACGCGTTTACCGACGTGAACGTCGACAGGATGGGTCATTGGGGATCTCCTATGTTGCACTGGTACTTTGCCGGGAAATGTGAACCCAGAGGCCCGGCCCCCTTTTCAAGCAGGTGACGCCCGCAGGACCGACTGTTCGATCCTTCCGATCCCGCTGTCACCACCTGAGCGAATACTACGGGCTTTTCAGTTGAATTCAAGTCGCAAGATTCCCGGTAACCGGGAAGACCCGTCCAGAATATAAAGAATACTCAACGTTTTCAAAGCATTTTAAAACCTGCAATTTTGGTGACAATTTGTTTCCCGATCCGCTACGGTCCCTGCGAACCGCCGATGCACACCCGCCATTGGCAACCCAAAGCTGTTTGAGTTTCAAGGATTTCACCATGCAGGCGTATCGTATTCTGACCCAAGGCGGCCCGCCCGAACTGGCCGACATCGCCGAGCCGACCCCCGGCGCGGGACAAATTCTCGTGAACATCCGCGCCTGCGGGCTGAATTTCGCCGACTTGCTGATGATCAAGGGCAGCTATCAGGACACGCCCGAGGCGCCCTTCACCCTCGGCATGGAGGTCGCGGGCGTGGTTGACGCGGTGGGTGAGTCGGTCAACGGTTTCGCCCCCGGCGACCGGGTGATGGTCTTCGCCGGCCAGGGCGGGCTGGCCGAGCGCGGTGTCTTCGCGGCCGAGCGTGCCCTTCCCCTGCCGGAGGCGATGAGCTTCGAGGACGCCGCCGCCTTCCAGATCGCCTATGGCACCAGCCACATGGCGCTGGCCCACCGGGCGCGGATGCAGGCGGGCGAGACGCTGCTGGTCACCGGCGCGGCGGGCGGGGTCGGCCTGACGGCGGTGGAGATCGGCAAGCTGATGGGCGCCCGGGTGATCGCCCAGGCGCGCGGCGCGGACAAGCTGGCGGTTGCGCGGGCCGCCGGGGCGGATCACCTGATCGACGCCTCCGAGGACCTGCGGGCGCGGCTTCTGGCGCTCGGCGGGGTCGACGTGGTCTATGACGCGGTCGGCGGCGATGCCTTCACCGCCGCCTTCCGCGCCTGCCGGCCCGAGGGACGGCTGCTGACCATCGGCTTTGCCAGCGGCGAGGTTCCGCAGATCCCGGCCAATCACCTGATGGTCAAGAACCTGGCGGTGCTGGGCTTCTACATCGGCGGCTACCTGCGGTTTCGGCCCGACCTCGTCCGGGAAAGCCTGACCGCGCTGCTCGGCTGGTACCAGGAGGGGCGGCTGCGCCCCCATGTCAGCCACGTCCTGCCGCTGTCCCGCGTCGCCGAGGGGTTGGAGCTGCTGCGCAGCCGCGCCTCCACCGGCAAGGTGGTGATCACCCCCTGATTTGCCCGCGCACCGGGCCCGCCTGCAGGGTCGGCCTCCACGGGCGCCTCGCCGCGGTTCGTGCAAGCGTTTGCGCCCTCTCTTGCGCGATCCCGGCGCCGATCCCGCGCGACAGGCCCGTCTTTCGGTCAAATCGGTCGATATATACGCCGGAAATACTTGAAATGCGGGCCCCCCTCTCCGATATTCACCAAAGAATGCTGTCCGGACCGTCCGGCGGCGCCTTTGTCTTGAATGGAGACCTTGAATGGCTGAATTCGACACGACCCGAACTGCGGGCCGGACTGCGGCAGGCGCCCGCACGGCTCAGATCGACGAGGGTCTTCGCGCCCACATGAACAAGGTCTACGGCACGATGTCCGTAGGCACCCTGCTGACCTTTGCGGTGGCCTGGGCGGTCGGCACCTCGCCGGCGCTGCTCTCGGTGTTCCGCAACCCGGAGACCCTGTCCCCGAACATCCTGGGCTGGATCGTCATGTTCGCGCCGCTGATCATGGTCTTCGCCTTCGGCGCGGCGATCAACCGCCTTTCGGCGGCCGGCGCGCAGCTGTTCTTCTATGCCTTCGCGGCGGTCATGGGTCTCTCGATGGCCTGGATCTTCGTGGCCTTCACGGGCCTGTCGATCGCCAACGTGTTCCTGGTGACCTCGATCTCCTTCGCGGGGCTGTCGCTCTACGGCTACACCACCAAGAAGGACCTGTCCGCGATGGGCACCTTCCTGATCATGGGGGTGATCGGCCTGATCGTCGCGATGATCGTCAACATCTTCCTGCAGTCGCCTGCGGTGATGTTCGCGATCTCGATCCTCGGCGTGCTGATCTTCGCGGGCCTGACCGCCTATGACACCCAGAAGATCAAGGCGACCTATCTGGAACATGCCCATTCGGGCGACAGCGAGTGGCTGGGCAAGGCCGCCATCATGGGCGCGCTGACCCTCTATCTCGACTTCATCAACATGTTCATGTTCCTGCTGCAGATCTTCGGCAATCGCGAATAATCGCCAAGGCAGCGTCACGGTTCAGGGCCGGTCTTCGGACCGGCCCTTTTCTTTTCTGTTAACGCGCGAGACCCGGCGGCGAAGGGCGCAGCCCACCCCCAGGTCAGACCATCACCCCGAAGGCGCGGCCCACCGCGGCGGGCACCGCCCTCGCCCTCGCGCCCCAGAACAGCAC
>JAGRMU010000223.1 GCA_020441165.1 Sedimentitalea sp. | reverse complement strand
TCGATCGGGTTCTGGGTGGCCAGAACATGGAACGGCGCCTCCAGCGGGCGGTCCTCGCCGGCCACGGTCACCGTGCGCTCCTGCATCGCCTGCAGCAGCGCCGACTGGGTGCGCGGGCTGGCGCGGTTGATCTCGTCGGCCATCAGCAGCTGGCAGAAGATCGGCCCCGGAATGAAGCGGAAGGCCCGCGTCCCGTCCGGCCCGGTGTCCAGGACCTCCGATCCGAGGATGTCGGCGGGCATCAGGTCGGGGGTGAACTGGATGCGGTTGCCATGCAGCCCCATCACCGTCGAGAGCGTCTCGATCAGCCGCGTCTTGCCAAGCCCCGGCAGGCCGATCAGCAGCCCGTGACCCCCGCACAGAAGCGCGGTCAGGGTCAGGTCCACCACCCGCGCCTGGCCGATGAACCGGCGGGTGATCGAGGCCTTGGCCTCGACCAGCTTGGCCTCGAGCGCTTCGATCTCGGCGACCAGGTCGGCGGGTTCGGACATGACTTTCCCTTCCTCAGGCTTATAGTCTCTACCAAAGAGTGTATCGCGCCCGGAGGGAATGGCAAAAGCAATGAGCGGACAAAATACCGTGACCCCGTCGGCCGAGGGCATCGCCTCGGCGGTGCGCTCGGTGAAAAGCCGCGGCCTGCCGCCGGTGCATCTGTGGGATCCGCCCTTCTGCGGCGATCTCGACATGCGCATCGCCCGCGACGGGACCTGGTTCTACCTGGGCACGCCGATCGGCCGCAAGGAACTGGTGCGGCTGTTCTCGTCGATCCTCAAGAAGGAGGGCGACAGGTATTTCCTGGTCACGCCGGTCGAGAAGGTCGGCATCACCGTCGAGGACGCGCCCTTCGTGGCGGTGGATTTCGAGGCGGTGGGAACGGGCCGCGACCAGGTGCTGACCTTCACCACCCATGTCGGCGACAGCGCCGTCGCCGGCCCCGACCATCCGATCCGGGTGACCCGCGATCCCGCGACCGGCGAGCCCGCGCCCTACGTGATGATCCGCGCCGGGCTCGAGGCGCTGATCGACCGCAAGAGCTTCTACCGGTTGGTCGACCTGGGGGTCGAGCACGAGGGCTGGTTCGGCCTGTGGTCCTCGGGGCAGTTCTTTCCGGTGATTCCCGCGCAGGAAATGCGCGTCTGAGCGGTCCCCGGCGCTGGCATCGCCGCGCCGGTCGGGCTAAGGCTTCGGCCTCACCGGAAAGACCCGCCATGCCCAGATTCGCCGCCAACATCTCGCTGCTCTTCGCCGAACTGCCCTATCTCGACCGGTTCGACGCCGCCGCGGCCGCCGGGTTCGAGGCGGTCGAGATCCTCTTCCCCTACGATGTCGCCGCCAAGCAGACCAAGCGGGCGCTGTTGCGCAACGGGCTCGACCTGGTGCTGATCAACGCGCCGCCCCCCAACTACACCGGCGGCGCGCCGGGCTATGCCGCTGTGCCGGGGGCCGAGGGGCGGTTCCGGCACGACATCCGGCGGGTGCTGCGCTATGCCTCGGAACTGAAACCCGGGCTGATCCATGTCATGGCCGGTTACGAGAGTGGCGCGGCGGCGCAGGATAGCTTCGTGTCGAACCTGCAATGGGCCGCCGATCTGGCGCCGGGGCAGCGCTTCACCATCGAGCCGCTGAACGGTGCCGATCAGCCGGGCTATTTCCTCAACGATTATGCGCTGGCCGCCGAGGTGCTGGCGCAGGTGGAGCGGCCCAATGTCGGGCTGCAATACGACAGCTATCACGCGCAGGAGATCCATGGCGACGCGCTGAAGGTCTGGGAGGCGTACGGTGCGCTGGCGATGCATGTGCAGATCGGCGCGGCGCCGGGGCGGACCGAGCCGGGCAAGGGCAAGATGGATTTCGCCACCCTCTTCGCCGCCATCGACGCCAGCGGCTATACCGGCTGGGCCAGCGCCGAATACGTGCCGAGCACCAAGCGCACCGAGGACAGCCTGGGCTGGCTGCCCTGAGCGGCGCGGGTCGGGCATCACGGGTCTTCGGGGAGCGGCGGCGTTGCGAACGGCCCGCGCGCGATACGGACGACTGTGTGCCAAGGCAACAGCCGAGAATCTTGCCGGCGGCGCTTCGTCGCCGCTCGGAGGATCGCGTCAGGCCCAAGCCTGGGCGCAATCCGCGGCTGCGCCCCGGAAAGGCATATGACGCGGTCGCCTCGTGGCGACTTGTCGTGCGCGCGGTGCCGGGTTCCTCCGGCACTGGATTTTCCATTCAGGCTGCTGCATATGATGCGCGTCAGACAACCGGAGCCCGCACCCATGATTCCTGCCCGCTATGCCCCGATCCTGTTCGGTTTCATCCTCTCGGGGCTGATGTCCTGCATCGTCTCCTGCATCGCCACGCTGCGCGCGCTGGGGCCGGGGCCGGGATTTTTTGGCGACTGGATGGGCGCCTGGAGCTACGGCTGGGCGGTGGCCTTCCCGGTGGTGCTGTTCGTGGCCCCGCTGACCCGGCGCATGGTGGCCCGGCTGGTGCGCGCCGAGGGCTGAGCACCCCGGCTCAGTGCGCCTCGGCCCAGTTCGCGCCCTGGCCCGCATCGACGGTCAGCGGCACGTCGAGATGCACCGCCGGATAGGCGGCGGTCTCCATCACGGCGCGGGCCCGCGCGATGGTCTCCTCCACGGCACCGGCCTCGACCTCGAAAAGCAGCTCGTCATGGACCTGCAGCAGCATCCGCGCCGGCAGGCCCTCGATCGCGGCGGGCATCCGGATCATCGCGCGCCGGATCACATCCGCCGCGGTGCCCTGGATCGGCGCATTGATCGCGGCGCGATAGGCGAAGCTGGCGCGCGGCCCGCGCGCGTTGATCTCGGGCGTGTGGATGCGCCGGCCGAAGAGGGTCTGCACATGCCCGTGCTCCTGCGCGAAGGTCTTGGTGGCGTCCATGTAGGTGCGGATGCCCGGGAAGCGCTCGAAATAGCGGTCGATGAAGCCCTGCGCCTCGGCCCGCGGGATGCGCAGGTTGCGGGCCAGGCCGAAGCCCGAGATCCCGTAGATCACTCCGAAATTGATCGCCTTGGCGCGGCGGCGGATGTCCGGCGTCATCTCGTCCAGCGGCACGCCGAACATCTCGGAGGCGGTCAGGGCATGGATGTCGATCCCCTCGGCAAAAGCCTGTTTCAGCTCGGGAATGTCGGCGATATGGGCGAGGATGCGCAGCTCGATCTGGCTGTAGTCGAGGCTCACCAGCCGGTTGCCGGGTTCGGCGACGAAGGCCTCGCGGATGCGGCGGCCCTCCTCGGAGCGCACCGGGATGTTCTGCAGGTTCGGATCGGTCGAGGCCAGCCGCCCGGTCGAGGCCCCGGCGATGGAATAGGAGGTGTGCACCCGACCGGTCTCGGGGTTGACATGGTCCTGCAGCGCGTCGGTATAGGTCGATTTGAGCTTGCTGAGCAGCCGCCAGTCCAGCACCCGCGCCGGCAGGTCGTGCTCGGTCGCCAGGTCCTCGAGCACGTCGGCGCCGGTGGCATAGGCGCCGGTCTTGCCGCGCTTGCCACCGTCGATGCCCATCTTGTCGAAGAGGATCTCGCCCAGCTGCTTGGGCGAGCCGACGTTGAAGCTTTCGCCCGCCAGTTCGTGGATCTCGGCCTCGAGCCCGGCCATCTTCTGGGCGAAGGCGTTCGACATGCGGCTCAGCGTGTCGCGGTCGACCCGGATCCCGGCCATCTCCATCTGCGCCAGAACCGGCACCAGCGGCCGTTCCAGCGTCTCGTAGACGGTTGTGACGCGGGCGCGGTGAAGTTGCGGCTTGAAGCTCTGCCAGAGCCGCAGGGTGATGTCGGCATCCTCGGCGGCATAGGCGGTGGCCTCGTCGATCGGCACCCGGTCGAAGGTCACCGCCGACTTGCCGCTGCCCAGCAAGGGCTTGATCGGGATCGGCAGGTGGCCGAGATAGCGGTCCGAGAGCGTGTCCATGCCATGCCCGTGCAGCCCCGCATGCATTGCATAGGAGAGCAGCATGGTGTCGTCGATCGGGGCGACCTCGATGCCGAGGCGGGCGAAGATCTTGGCGTCGTATTTCATGTTCTGGCCGAGCTTCAGCACGGCGGGGTCTTCCAGCACCGGCCTCAGCATCGCCAGCGCCTCGGCGAGCGGCATCTGCCCGGCGGCCAGATCGTCCGAGCCGAAGAGATCGTCGGTGGGCCGTTCCTTGTGGGTCAGCGGGATGTAGCAGGCGTTCCCCGCCTCGACGCAGAGCGAGATGCCGACGAGGTCGGCGATCATCTCGTTCAGCCCGGTGGTCTCGGTATCCACCGCCACCCAGCCACGCTCGTTGATCCGCTCGATCCAGGGCTGCAACTCGGCGGCGCTGCGGATGCAGGCATAGGTCGCCTCGGCGAAGGGCGGCGCCTCGGGCGCGTCCGCGTCGGTCTCGGGCGCCGGCCGCTCGGGGATCGCCGGGGCCTCGACGCCCATCTTGTCGGCGATGCGTCGGCTGAGGGTGCGGAACTCCATCTCGGCCAGGAAGGCCATCAACCGCTCGGGGTCGGGCTCGCGCACTTCCAGCTCGTCCAGCCCGAAGTCCAGCGGCGTGTCGCAATCGAGCGTGACCAGCTGGCGCGACAGGCGGATCTGGTCGGCATAGTCGATGAGGGTCTGGCGGCGTTTCGGCTGCGGGATTTCCCCGGCGCGCTCCAGCAGCGTATCGAGATCGCCGAACTCGTTGATCAAGAGCGCGGCGGTCTTGATGCCGATGCCGGGGGCGCCGGGCACGTTGTCGGTGCTGTCGCCCGCCAGCGCCTGCACGTCCACCACCCGGTCGGGGCCGACGCCGAATTTCGCCTCGACCGCCTCGGCGTCGATGCGCAGGTTCTTCATCGCGTCCAGCATCTCGACGCCGCCGCCGACCAGCTGCATCAGGTCCTTGTCGCTGGAGATGATCGTCACCCGCCCGCCGGCCTCGCGCGCCTGGCAGGCCAGCGTGGCGATGATGTCGTCGGCCTCATAGCCCTCGATCTCCTTGCAGGCGATGTTGAAGGCCTCGGTGGCGGCGCGGGTCAGCGGGATCTGCGGGCGCAGATCCTCGGGCATCGACTCGCGGTTGGCCTTGTAAAGCTCGTAAAGATCGTTGCGGAAGGTGTGGCTGCCCTTGTCGAAGATCACCGCCACATGGGTCGGCGCGTCCGGGCCGGCATTGTCCTCGACATAGCGGAAGATCATGTTGCAGAAGCCCGCCACCGCCCCGATCGGCAGCCCGTCGGACTTGCGCGTGAGCGGCGGCAGCGCGTGATAGGCGCGGAAGATGAAGGACGAGCCGTCGATCAGATGCAGATGGCAGCCTTTGCCGAAACTCATGGGGATGCTCCCGTCGCGCTGTTTGGCCCGTCATCGCACGATTGGGGGCGGGCTTCCAGCCTCGCGGGCGGCGGCGATGCCACGGAAGGGGGGCCCTTCGCGCGCCCGGTCAGCGCCAGGCGCCCGGGCCGGTCAATGGGCCGCGGAGGCGTCGGGGGCGAGCACGTACTTGCAGTCGCAATAGCCGCATTCGACCCAGCCGCGATCCTCGGGGATCTGCAGCCAGACGCGCGGATGCCCCAGCGCGCCTTCGCCGCCGTCGCAGGCGATGCGGCGGCTGGTCACAGTCCTGGTTTCCGGGGCTTGGATGGTCATTGCGAGGCGGTCCTTCTGGCTGCGGCCGCACCGGGCCTGATCTGGGGCGTTTATGGTCCAAGCCCCCCGCGCTGGCAAGAGGCCGGGCCTGCGGCCCGTTGCCCGGGGTGCCTCGCGCGCGGGCGCGATGGGTGCTGACAGGGCGCGCCGATGGGTGATACTGAGGCCCGGACCCGGCCCCGGCAGGAGCACGCCATGCATGTCGATTACCCCAGCCTCGCCAAGACCGTCGCCGCCCTGACCGAAGGCGAGACCGACCCGATCGCGCTGATGGCCACCATCGCCTGCGAGGTGCATCACGCCGACGACCGTTTCGACTGGACCGGATTCTACCGGGTGGTGGCGCCGGGCCTGCTGAAGATCGGCCCCTACCAGGGCGGTCACGGCTGCCTGACGATCCCGTTCGAGCGCGGCGTCTGCGGGGCGGCGGCGCGCAGCGGCGAGGTGCAGATCGTCCCCGACGTGGATGCCTTTCCCGGCCACATCGCCTGCGCGTCCTCCACCCGCTCGGAGCTGGTCCTGCCGGTCCGCAATGGCGCCGGCGCGCTGATCGCGGTCTTCGACATCGACAGCGACCGCCCCGATGCCTTCACCGCCGAGGATGCCCGCGCCCTCTCGGCCATCCTGCGGGACGCCTTCCGCGACGCGTGAAATTTTCCTTGATAATTTCACGAACCCGCCCCATGGTCGCGGCTCGGGGGAGTCTTTCACGAAAGGGCACGGGGGTGATTCACGGCGCGGTTCAATCGGGAACGCTGGGGGCCGACCTGCGCGCGCTGCGCAAGACGCGTGGGCTGACCCTGGCGGACCTGGCGCAACGGCTCGACCGCTCGGTGGGCTGGCTCAGCCAGGTCGAGCGCGACCTCTCCGCCCCCTCGATCGCCGATCTGCGCCGGATCGCGGCCCAGCTCGACGTGCCGATGTCGCTGCTCTTCGGCCAGGCCGCCGCGCCCGCCGAGGAGGCCGGCCATGTGGTCCGCAAGGGCAATCGGCGCGCCATCGGATCGGGCGCGGCGGGGCTGGTCGAGGAACTGCTCTCGCCCGATCTGACCGACGATTTCGAGATGGTCCATTCCACCTTCCAGCCCCGCAGCGAGATCGGCGAGACCGTCACCCGCGCCACGCAGGAGGTCGGATACCTCGTCTCCGGCAGGCTCGATCTCCGGATCGGCGGCCGCGACTTCACCCTTCATCCCGGCGACAGCTTCCGCATCCGCGGCGAGCCGTTCCGCTGGGCCAACCCCTATGACCAGCCTGCGGTCGCGATCTGGGTGATCGCGCCGCCGGTCTATTGAGGCGCCGATGAGCTTCGAGGCATGGACCGTTTTCGCGCTGTTCTGGGCGGTGTTCGTCACCACCCCGGGGCCGAACGCGGTCAACTGCATCTCGAACGGCATGGCGCTCGGCTTCGGGCGCGCGATGATCGGGGTGCTGGCGATCCTGACCCAAGCGACGGCCTTCCTGGTCCTCTCGGCCCTCGGGGTCACCGCGCTGATCGCCGCCTCGCCCACCGGCTTCTGGGTCGCGCGTCTGATCGGCGCGGGCTTCCTGATCTATCTCGGCATTCGCGGCTGGGTGCGCGCCACGACGCCGCCACCGGCGCAGGTGCGCCCGGCGAGGCACGTCTACCTGCACGCTCTGGCCATCGCCACGATCAACCCCAAGAGCGTCGCGGGATACCTCGCCGCCTTCTCGCAATTCGTGCAGCCGGACGTGCCGATCTGGGGCCAGATGGCGGTGATCCTGCCCACCGCGCTGACGCTGACCACGCTCAGCTATACCGGGTTCACGGCGCTCGGCGCGGGTCTCGGCAAGGCGGCGCTGGGGGCGGTGTTCAACACCTGGGTGCGCCGGATCATGGCCGCCTGCTTCATCGTCTACGGCGCGCTTCTGGGCGCCAGCGCCATGCCGCAACCGAGGGGGTAGAGATGCGCACGGGATCCTGCAATTGCGGCGGCGTCCGGTTCGAGATCGCGGGCGAGATGCCAGCCGCCTCGGTCTGCCATTGCGGCCAGTGCCGGCGGCAGTCGGGCCATGTCTGGGCCTCGACCCATGTGCCCGACGACCAGCTGACCCTGACCGCGCAGGAGGGCTTGCGCTGGTACCGCTCCAGCGACCGGGCGCAGCGCGGCTTCTGCGGCACCTGCGGCAGTTTCCTCTTCTGGAAGGCCGAGGGCGAGGCCGCGACCTCGATCGCCATGGGCGCGCTCGATGCGCCCACCGGGCTGCACCTCGCCCGCCACATCTTCGTTGCCGACAAGGGCGACTATTACGACATCACCGACGATCTGCCCCGACGGGCGCAATAGCGGAGAGCTGAGCATGGCCGATTTCCCGAAAACCGCCCGCGTGGTGATCATCGGCGGCGGCGCCGTCGGCGCCTCGTCGCTTTATCATCTGGCCAAGGCAGGCTGGACCGACTGCGTGCTGCTGGAAAAGAACGAGCTGACCGCCGGCAGCACCTGGCACGCCGCCGGCAACGTGCCGACCTTCTCGACCTCATGGTCGATCATGAACATGCAGCGCTATTCGACCGAGCTCTATCGCGGGCTGGCCGAGGCGGTGGACTACCCGATGAACTACCACGTCACCGGCTCGATCCGGCTGGCCCATTCGCCCGAGCGGATGCAGGAGTTCGCCCGCGCCAAAGGCATGGGCCGCTATCAGGGCATGGAGATCGACATCCTCGGCGTGAGTGAGATCAAGGACCGCTATCCCTTCCTGGAGACGCATGACCTCAGGGGCGCGCTCTACGATCCCAACGATGGCGATATCGACCCGGCGCAGCTGACCCAGGCGCTGGCCAAGGGCGCGCGCGACCTCGGGGCGCGGATCGAGCGGTTCTGTCCCGCCACCGGCATCGATCGCGAGAACGGCGAATGGATCGTGCACACGCCCAAGGGCGACATCCGTTGCGAGATCGTCGTCAACGCCGCCGGCTACTACGCGCAGCGGGTCGGCGAGT
>JAGRMU010000222.1 GCA_020441165.1 Sedimentitalea sp. | reverse complement strand
ACGTTGGACCAGACGGTGAAGAAGGTCTCGGGCAGGCAGGCGGCCTCCTTCAAACCCATGCCTTCGGGCACCGGCAGGCAATGGGCGGCGGGCGTCACCGCATGGTCGGCATAGCCGCCACCGGGCAGCAGCGCGCAAACCCGGTCGCCGACCGCCCAGCCGTCCACCCCCGGCCCCAGCGCCGCGATCTCGCCCGACGCTTCCAGCCCCGGCAGGTCGCTGGCGCCCGGCGGCGGATCGTAGGCCCCGGCCCGCTGCAGCGCGTCGGGGCGATTGACCCCGGCAAAGGCAATCCGCAGCAGGACCTGGCCATGGCCCGGCTCCGGCAGCGGCCGCTCCACCGGTACCAGCACCTCGGGCCCGCCGGGCCGGTCGATCTGAACCGCGCGCATCGTTTCGGCCATGTCGTTCCCTTTCGTCCCTGCGGCGCCCGTCATCGCCGTGACAGGCTGCCGGGCAGATCGCTGCCGGGTCGCCGCGCCGGCGCCTTGATATGGCCCAGAAACCAGTTCGGAACCGCCAGCAGCGGCTTCAGCGCCGGGTTCTCGCGCACCCGCGCCTTCAGCGTCTCGATCCGCATCACGTCCTCGATGCGCCGGTCGAGAAACGCCCAGGTCGCCTGGTGCCCGGCGCTGGTATCGCCCAGCCAGTAAAGCACGGTCGAGGAATAGACCCCCGACAGCGTCGCGCGCTTGGTGTACCAGTTCACGTCGTCCGAGCTGTCCCCCAGCGCCGTCCATATCTGATCGCAGGTATTCCAGATCGCCCGCGCCCCCTCGGCGGCGTGATGGGGCAGCGCGAAGAGGGTGGCGCCGCGGCGCACCAGCTCGCGGTCGGCGGCCTCGAGGCGAAAGCGCACCGCGGCGGCGATCCGGTCACGAAAGCGCATCGCGCTCAGGTCGGTGACCTTCAGCCGCTCGAGCATCGCCAGATCGCCGCGCGCGTGATAGGCCAGCGCCAGGTCGAGCGCGCCGCGCGGGCAGACTGCGCGAGCCAGCGCCGGATCGATCCCGGTATCGGCGATGGCGGCACGGAAACAGGCCTCGGTCCAGCCGTCGAAGGGCACATGGACCAGCGCCGCATCCAGCAGCCGCTCGGCGATATCGCCGGTCGAATCCTCGGCTCCGGTGGCGGTGGCATCGTGCTGCGCGTCGGTCATCTTGCGCTCCTTTCAGGCAGTTGCGTCGGACTGGACAAGATAGCCCGACCTTGCTATACGGCCACTTCCTGCAAATCCTTGCAACTCGAATCTAGAAAGGTGGTGACAACCACATGCAGGTCAGTGTTCGCGACAACAACGTCGATCAGGCGCTTCGCGCCCTGAAGAAAAAGCTGCAGCGTGAAGGCGTATTCCGCGAAATGAAGCTCAAGCAGCATTTCGAGAAGCCGTCCGAGAAGAAGGCACGCGAGAAAGCCGAAGCGATCCGCCGCGCCCGCAAGCTGGCGCGGAAGAAAGCCCAACGCGAAGGGATGATGTAGATCGCTTTCGAGCGATCGTCCCTGCGGCGATGTTCCGACACGAGAAGATTGACGACCCCCGGGCTTGCCGCTTCGGGGGTTTGTCGTTTCCGGGCGGCGCCAAATGTCGGCGGGAAACCGCGGACAAGGGCTGCAACCGCCGCCCCGGTGCCCTAGATAGATGCGCAATGCAGCCAAACAGGACCGAGCGATGAGCAACGACACCTATACCCCCCCGAAGGTCTGGACCTGGGACAAGGAGAATGGCGGCCAATTCGCCAAGACCAACCGTCCCGTCGCCGGGCCGACCCACGACAAGGAGCTGCCGGTGGGCAGGCATCCGCTGCAGCTCTACTCGCTGGCGACGCCGAACGGGGTCAAGGTGACGATGATGCTGGAGGAGCTGCTGGCGCTGGGGATCGCGGGCGCCGAGTACGACGCCTGGCTGATCAATATCGGTGAGGGCGAGCAGTTCGGCAGCGGCTTCGTCGCGGTCAATCCCAACTCGAAGATCCCGGCGCTGATGGACCATTCGGTCACGCCGCCGCAGCGGGTGTTCGAATCCGGCGCCATCCTGCTTTATCTCGCCGAGAAGTTCGGCGCCTTCCTGCCCACCGCGCATGAGCCGCGCACGGAGTGCCTCTCGTGGCTCTTCTGGCAGATGGGCAGCGCCCCCTATCTCGGCGGCGGCTTCGGTCATTTCTATGCCTATGCGCCGGAAAAGTGGGAATACCCGATCAACCGCTACGCGATGGAGGTCAAGCGCCAGCTCGACGTGCTCGACCGGCGCCTGGGCGAAACGCCCTACCTGGCGGGCGCGGACTATACCATCGCCGATATCGCCAACTGGGCGTGGTACGGGCAGCTGGCGCTCGGCCGGCAATATGGCGCCGGCGAGTTCCTCGAGGTGACATCCTACGAGAACGTGCAGCGATGGGCGCAGGAGCTCGATGCGCGCCCGGCGGTGCGGCGCGGCCGCATGGTCAACCGCACCTTCGGCGAGCCCGAAACCCAGCTGCACGAGCGCCACGACGCCAGCGATTTCGAGACCCGCACCCAGGACAAGCTGGCCCCGGAAGGCGACGCCGCGGAATAGTGCGTCCGGGGGCGGATGCGCTTTCGCCCGCGGTCTCGGGTGCCTGACGCAGGGCATCCGCCCCGGAACCCGTCCCGCCGCAGGGTGGGGAGAATTTTCCTGCGAAGCGGACAATATGCGCGCC
The DNA here is from genome assembly GCA_020441165.1 of Sedimentitalea sp. Taxonomy (GTDB): domain Bacteria; phylum Pseudomonadota; class Alphaproteobacteria; order Rhodobacterales; family Rhodobacteraceae; genus JAGRMU01. Next base: position 4,081 of record JAGRMU010000222.1, on the reverse strand, counting down.
GGGCGGACCCGCCCCGGTGATCCCGCTCAGACCGGCAGGGCGGTGGTCTTGAACACGCAGCGCAGCGCGAAGCTGCTCTGCATCTGCGCCACCCCCGGCAGGCGCGCCAGGTGCTGGCGGTGGATGCGGGCGAAATCATCGGTGTTCTCGGCCACGACCTTGAGAATGTAATCGGCGGTCCCCGCCATCAGGTGGCATTCCAGCACGTCGGGGATCCGCGCCACCGCCCGCTCGAAGGCGTCCAGCACCTCGTCCGCCTGGCCCTGCAGGGTGATCTCTACGAAGACCGTGGTCGGCACCCCCATCTTGCGCGGATCGAGCAGCGCCACGTAACCGCGGATATAGCCCTCGGCCTCGAGCCGCTGCACCCGCCGGTGGCAGGCCGAGGGCGAGAGGTTCACCTTCTCCGACAGGTCGGAATTGGACATCCGCCCGCTCTGCTGGAGCGCGCCGAGAATCCGCCGATCGGTTGCATCCAGAGCCATTTTCGCACGTTCCTTGCACGTTCTTTCCATTATGCCGCAGACTATTCGAGGAACCCCCTGCCTGGCGAGGGGAGATATCACGGAAATTGCGGGGCAAAGTCGATATGATTGCGCAATTCGCAAGGGAGGAAAACACATGAAGATCGGATGCCCCAGGGAGATCAAGCCGCAGGAGTTCCGGGTCGGGATCACCCCCAACGCCGCGCAGGAGGCGGTGGCCCACGGACACGAGGTGCTGGTCGAGACCCATGCCGGGGTCGGCTCGGGCTTTGACGACGCCGCCTACGAGGCGGTCGGCGCCCGCATCATCGGCAGCGCCGAGGAGGTGTTCGCCACCGCCGACATGATCGTCAAGGTCAAGGAGCCGCAGGCGGTCGAGCGCAAGATGCTGCGCGAGGGGCAGGTGCTGTTCACCTATCTGCACCTGGCGCCCGATCCCGAGCAGACCCGGGACTTGCTGGCCTCGGGCTGCACCGCCATCGCCTACGAGACCGTCACCGACCGTGCCGGCGGCCTGCCGCTGCTGGCGCCGATGTCCGAGGTGGCGGGCCGTCTGGCGCCGCAGGCCGGATCCTGGGCGCTGCAGAAGGCCAATGGCGGCAGCGGCGTGCTGATGGGCGGGGTGCCCGGCGTGCGCCCGGCCAATGTCGCGATCATCGGTGGCGGCGTGGTCGGCGCCGCGGCGGCCCGGGTGGCGGTCGGCATGGGCGCCAACGTCACCGTTCTGGACCGCTCGGTGCCGCGGCTCTCCTATCTCGACGACGTGTTCATGGGGCGCCTGACGACGCAGTATTCGGACCGGACCGCCATGGTCGAGTTGCTGCCGCGCATGGACATGGTGATCGGCGCGGTGCTGATCCCGGGCGCCGCCGCACCCAAGCTGGTCAGCCGCGAGCAGCTGTCGCTGATGCGGCCGGGCTCGGTCCTCGTCGACGTGGCGATCGACCAGGGCGGCTGTTTCGAGACCTCGAAACCGACCACCCACAAGGATCCGATCTATGAGGTCGACGAGATCGTGCATTACTGCGTGGCCAACATGCCCGGCGCGGTGGCGCGCACCTCGACCATCGCGCTCGGCAACGCCACGATGCCCTTCATGCTGGCGCTGGCGGACAAGGGCTGGCGCGACGCCTGCGCCGAGGACCCGCACCTGGCGGCGGGGCTGAACGTGCATGCCGGCCAGCTGACCTACGAGGCGGTCGGCGTGGCACTGGGGCTGGACTGGGTGCCGACCCAGAAGGTTCTGGCCGCCTGAACGAACGGGCCGGGCCGCCGCCCGGCCCGGCCGCTTTCCGGTCTGACCCGATCAGCCGGCCTTCTGGATCTCGACCGCGTGCGGATAGGGGATCGAGATGCCGGCATCGTCGAAGGCTTCCTTCACCTTCTTGGTCATGTCGAATTTCAGCTCCCAGTAATCGTCGGCCGCGCACCACAGGCGGGCGGTGAGATCGACCGAGCTGTCGCCGAGATTGGTGACCCGCACCCAGGGCGCGGGATCGTCCTGCACCCGCGGATCGGCCGCAGCCTGATCGAGGATCACCCGCATCGCCCGGTCGGCATCGTCGCCATAGTCGATGCCGAAGGTCAGATCGACCCGGCGCGTGTCGTGATGCGAATAGTTGGTGATGATCGACCCCCAGGCCTGGCCGTTGGGCACGATGATCTGCACGTTGTCGGGGGTCGAGAGCTCGGTGGTGAAGAGATCGAGATTGACCACCGTGCCGGCGGTGCCGCCGATATCAACATATTGCCCGATCTTGTAGGGGCGAAAGAGGATCAGCATGAAACCCGCGGCCAGGTTGCTGAGCGTGCCCTGCAGCGCCAGGCCGATGGCGAGGGTCGCGGCGCCCAGCATCGCCACCAGGCTGGTCGCCTGGATGCCGAAGATCCCCAGCACCGCCACCAGCACGATCAGCAGGATCACCCAGCGCACCACGCTGGCGGCGAAATTGCCCAGGGTCTGGTCCAGTTCGGGGCGCGAATTCACCCGCCGGCGCACGAAGCCCGACACCACGCCGGCCACGATCCAGCCGATGATCAGGACCACCAGCGCCTTGACCGCGTTGATCATCAGCGGCGCATAGGCCCCCACCTGTTGCGTAAGCTCTTCCATCGTTTCGCCTCTCCTCATCCGGTTTGCATTGGTCCCGGCCCGGACTAATGCAGAGAGCTTGCCGATGACAACCCGTTTTCCGGACGCGCGGCCACGGCATCGCGCAGGATCCGCCGCGTCGCGCGCACTGGTCTGGCTGCCCCTGCGAGGTGCCGGCGCCCGGATCGCGCCCACTTTCGGGCCGGTCAAACGTAGACACGGCGGCCCGACGACCAGCGTCCTGGCCTACCGCTGCAGGGCGTCGCGGATCTCGATCAGCAAATCAACCTCGGAGGGCCCCGCCGGTGCTTCCTCGGCGGGCGCGGCCTGCTCCTGCGCGGCGGCCTCCTTGACCCGGTTGACCATCTTGACCAGGAGGAAAACCACCCAGGCGATGATCAGGAAGTTCAGCACCGCCATCAGGAAGGCGCCGTAGGCGAAGACCGAGGCGCCGGCATCGCGCGCCTGGGCCAGGCTGGCGCCGTCCGGAACGGTCCCGGCCAGAACCAGGTAGTTGTCGGTGAAATCGAACCCCCCGGTGAAAAGCCCGATCAGCGGATTGATCAGGTCCGCCACCAGCGAATTGACGATGGCCGTGAAGGCGGCGCCGATGATGATCCCGACGGCCATGTCCATGACATTGCCGCGGGCGATGAAATTCCTGAACTCTTGCAACATCTGTTCCGTTCCCATGCAGAAAAAGCCGCGCCCGGTGCGGCGCGGTGGCGGGAATCTAGCATGGGGTTCGGCGGCGGTGGGATGAAAACACGCCTCGGCCCGGGCCGGTGGCAATTCCCCGCCGCAGCCGGGCCGCGCCGCCGTTCAGCCGCGCTCGGGCAGGGCGCCGGTCAGCACGTAGCGCAGGATCGCCACCACCTGCTCCGGCGCTTCGGCCACGGCCAGGGCGGCGGCGTCGATTTCCTTCAGCGCATGCTGGTGCTCGGCCCCGTGCAGCACGATCAACGCCTTGCCGAGCGCCGCCGCCTGCCCGGCGTCGAAGGCGGCGTTCCACTGCTTGTATTGCTCGCCGAAGCGCACCACCACCACGTCCGCCTCGGCGATGCCCTTGCGGGTGCGGATGGCGTTCAGCTTGGCGCCCTTGTGGTCGTGCCAGAACTTGTCCGGCTCGGGCCCGAGGATCGCCACGCCGCAATCGTCGCTGGCGGCGTGATCGGTCACCGGGCCGGTGAAGGCGATATCCAGCCCCTCGGCCCCGGCGACGATCCGCTCGCGCCAGTCGGTGTGGATCTCTCCAGAAAGATATACGTTCAAGCTCATGGTCTTCGGCCTTTCCGTTGAAGTCATGTCGGTTTCAGCGCGCGCCGCGCCCGTCCTTCGCCGCCGGCCGGGCGCTGTCCAGCGCCGCGATCACCTCGCCGTCGCCGACCTGCGGGAAGGCGCGGTAATGGGCGCCAACCGCCCAGAACGGGTCGGGCACCTCGAGGCAGATCACCCGGTCGGCCTCGGCCTCGAGTTGGTGCAGCGTGTCGCGCGGGGCCACCGG
>JAGRMU010000684.1:955-1211 GCA_020441165.1 Sedimentitalea sp. | reverse complement strand
CGGGCCGGCGGCCGCGCCGCACTGCCCGGCGGTAGAGCCACCGGACGTGGCCCTGCTGGCCTTCGCGCCATTTCGCGGGATTGTTGACTTCCCGAGGGCGGGCCGCGTTCACGTCCATCGCCACCGTTTCCGGATCCTCGCCCGCCTTGATGCGCGCCAGCGCGGCCTCCGCCTGGGCGGTGGTCTGCATCAGCAGGGCATCGAAGACCGCCGTGGCGGAGCTGCGCAAGGGCGCGGGCAGATCCGGCCAGCAGGG
>JAGRMU010000684.1:501-861 GCA_020441165.1 Sedimentitalea sp. | reverse complement strand
CGCGCTGCGGAAGCTGCGCCGCTTCGCCGAGGGCAGCCGCGCGCGGCGCTCGCGCACCGCGCTGGCGGTGAGATCGACGAAGGCGGTGCCGCGAAACCAGTTGCCGAGCGCGGCGATGGCGGCACTTCTTCCCTGCGGGAAGCGGGCGCCGCGCTCCACGAACCCCTCGTTGTCGCGCACCCAGCGTTTGACGAGCGCGAACTGCGGATGGATCTCGCAGACCGGGACCGCCGCCCGCGCGGCCAGAAAACCCGTCAGCGCGGTGCGGATCCGCGAATTCGCCTGGGACTGCGCCAGGGCCGGGGTCCTGGCCCTGGCGAAGAGCGCCTCGCCCGACGGCGCGATCTCGTCCTCGAAGGT
>JAGRMU010000684.1:281-422 GCA_020441165.1 Sedimentitalea sp. | reverse complement strand
GGTCTTGTAGGGCGCCTCCCGCGCCTCGGGGGATGCGTAGAAATCGAGCATGGTGAGCATGTCAGTGTCCTCGTGAGTGCCGGAGAGCTTTCCCTCTCCCGGAGGGGAGAGAGGGAAAATCTCGCGGCATTCCAAACCGGC
>JAGRMU010000684.1:0-211 GCA_020441165.1 Sedimentitalea sp. | reverse complement strand
CCTTTCCTCGGCGTGGCGGAATGCGCCCGGCACTTTTCCTTCTCGGAGAAGACCGTCTACGAGATGGTGAAATCCGGCGCCTTGCCCGCGGAGAAATTCGGCCCGTATGTCATCGCCTGGCCCGATGTCTGGGCCTGCGAGCAGGGGCCCTTGCCAAGGCCGGCACTTTACCCGCGCTACATGACGGACCTTCTGAGCCGGCAAGCCCTCG
>JAGRMU010000683.1 GCA_020441165.1 Sedimentitalea sp. | reverse complement strand
CGATGTCGAAGGCGATGGCGACGGCGCCGTCCCTCGTGGCCGTCTCGACGATCTCGGCGAAGCGGGTGCGGGGCCAGGGCCACTGGCCGATCGCGGTGATGCTGCGATCGTCCACATCGATGATCGCCACCGGCAACGGCTGGGCGTCCCTGGGCTTGATCCGCTGGAAAAGATCGAAGGTCTGGTTGCGGATCACCTGGGTCGGGATCGGATCGGCGATGCGCACCAGAATCGCGAAACCGACGAGCAACAGCGCCACCAGCCGCGCCCAACCGACATGGCGCCTCAACCACCGGAACATGACGCCCCCCAACCGGGTGGCGGCACCCCTCGCGCGTGCTCATCGCCCGGGGAGGACCGGGTGCGGCGGCCCGCCCCGGTTCCCCCGGCGCTCCGCGCGGCCGGGGAATTGATGCACGGACAAGTCAGTTTTTCTTCGCTCCCGGCCGATTCGGTGTTAACCTTTGCGCATTTGAACAAAGTGCTTGTTTGTGCTTGGGGGTGCAACGATGTCTTTGCAAACGGGCGGGGCGCCAGGCGCCGCGCCGACACCCGTCGTTCTGACGGCGCCCGAGGGCGCGCCGGTCGTCATCCCGGACACCCATTCCCTCTTCGACGCGGAGTTCGCCCGCGACGGTCGTGATCTGGTGATCAGCAACCCCGGCGCGCCCGAGCTGCGCATCTCCGGCTATTTCCACCCGGCCCAGCCGGCGGATCTCCAGTCGCCCGATGGGGCGGTGTTGCGCGGCGATCTCGCGGCGCGCCTGGCCGGTCCCGAGGCGCCCGGGCAATATGCCCAGGCCGGCCTGCCCCAGGGCGCCGATCCCATCGGCCAGGTCGAGACCGTCGGCGGCGAGGCCAGCGTGCAGCGCACCGACGGGGTGCGCGAGCCGCTGACCGTCGGCACCAAGATCTTCCTCGACGACGTGATCGAGACCGGCAGCGGCGGCACGCTGTCGGTCACCTTCGTCGACGGCACGATCTTCACCCTCTCGCCCGGCAGCCGGATGATCATCGACGAGCTGGTCTATACCCCCGCCGGGCAGAGCAACAGCGGCTCGTTCAACCTGATCCAGGGCGGCTTCGTGTTCATCGCCGGGCAGGTGGCGCGCACCGGCGGCATGGACGTGAACACCCCGGCGGCGACGATGGGCATCCGCGGCACCACGGTGCTGGCCGAGATCGAGACGCGGGGCGGCGTCTCGACCGCAGAGATCACCCTGACCCCCGATCCCGACGGCCAGGTGGGCCGGGTCGCGATCTTCGATCTGGGCGGCAACCTGATCACCACGATCACCGACACCTCGACCAAGTGGATCGTCTCGACGCTCGAGGGCGACACGCGCGAGGTGGCGCGCAGCGCCGAGGATGCCCAGGCCGACAACGTGCTGATCGCCGAGGCGGTGGCGGCCTACGACTCCGCCCAGGCCCGCTTCCAGAGCGGCGGCAGCTTCATCGAGCTGAACACGCTGCGCGGCAACGCGCCGAACCCGAGCGGTCCCGACGAAGAGGATGGCGGCGTCGACCTCGATTCGATCGACGATCCGCTGGCGCCCGAGCTTTCCCCCGAAGACGCGCCCGAACAGTCGCCACAGCGCCCGACGCTCGACGAGGGGCGCAACCAGCTCGACCCCGAGCCCGAGCAGCGGACCATCGTGGTGACCGGCTTCGAGGATCTGAACGAGGACAGCC
>JAGRMU010000024.1 GCA_020441165.1 Sedimentitalea sp. | reverse complement strand
GAGAGGGGGTGGATGCCGCTCTCACCCTGACGGCATCGCGATGTGCCATACTCGTGGTGTCGAAGCACAAGCTGAAGGAGAGGGCCTACATGGAAGAAGTTAACATCATCGTGGTCGATTTGGCAAAGGACGTGTTCCAGCTGCACGGGGCGGGAGCGGATGGGGCGGTCGTTTTCCGCAAGAAGCTGTCGCGACAGCAGTTTGCGCGCTTCATGGCGGATCATTCCGCATGCGATGTGGCGATGGTGGCTTGCCCAAGCGCCCATCACTGGACACGAGAACTGACCGCCCATGGGCACCGTGTCCGGCTGATTGCGCCGCATTATGTCAAGCCATTCATCAAGCGTCAGAAAAACGATGCGGCCGACGCGGAAGCAATCGCGGAGGCGGCCACGCGTCCGACCATGCGGTTCGTCGAACCCAAGACCGAAGAACAGCAGGCCCGGGCGGTGGCATTTCGCGCTCGTGAGCAGATCGTGAAGCAGCGGACCGAGGCGATCAACGCCCTGCGCGCGCACCTCTATGAATTCGGGCACGTGGCGCTGGAAGGGGTCGGATACATCCCGCGGTTGGCGAAGATGGTTGATGATCCGAGTTCGGGCCTGCCTGACCTGGCGCGAGACATCTATCGCATGGTTCTGGAGCAGATCGATCTGTTGTCGTCCCGCCTCGCCGCAGTTTCGGCAAAGCTCACCGCCGCGTCCAGGGCGGCCGCCATGCCCCGGCAATTACAGACCATGCCGGGTGTCGGACCGATCACCGTGCTCGCGGTCGAAACCTTCGCGCCGCCGATGGGGCAGTTCCGGCGTGGCCGCGATTTTGCCGCCTTGGCTCGGGTTGGTGCCGCGGCAACATTCTTCAGGCGGAAAACAGAGGCTGGGGAAAACATCGAAGATGGGGCAGCGGGACATCCGGCGACTGCTTGTCACCGGAGCGATGGCGGTGGTCCGCTGGGCCCTGCATCGTGGTGCACCTCAAAACCCTTGGCTTGAGCGCATGCTGGAACGCAAGCCGCCGTTAGTCGCGGCCTTTGCACTGGCCAATAAGATGGCGCGCGGCATCTGGGCGATGCTCACGCGCGGTGAAGGCTATCGCGATCCGGTGATCGCCAGCGCTGCTTGATCCGGCAGCAAACCGCGAAACCGGAACGCAGAGTTGTGAGGAAGGCATGATCCGAATGGGCAAATGATCGACATGATCCGGGTTGGGCAAACCAGGAACCTTCTCAGAGCTTCGAGCTCGCTGTCGGAGATTTGGCCCCGGTCCGCGCATCACCATCCCGGCCAGCGGCATCTATCGGGCCGCGCTAACAGGCCTGACAAGAGTCCGCACTCGATCACATGTCTAAAGTTCAGAAATTCCTTGCAAATGAGGGTGGCATCCACAAGAGAAGGTTGGATGTCAGACCCATCCCCTCCGCCACAAATCAAGCCCATCTGTGGCGTATTGTTGTTACTATATAATAGGTTAGGAAATAGCTCCCCGGCTTGCTCCGGGTGTTTTGCTACACAATTTGCTACACATTCCCTCTCGGTGCTGAAGTTTTTTTGCGGGCGCGCCGGCATCTTTAGCAGCAGAAGTTCGCCGGCGCGCCCTGACGCGGGTATCCCTCCCGCGGGTTCGATCAGCAGGCGCGCAGCGTCTTCAGGGCCTGTTCCGCGCGCAGCAGGTCACGAACGGCCATCAGGCTGGCATAGAGCTCGAGGATCGTCGCCAGGGCATCGTTCAGCCGGTCCGCCTTGCGCGTGGTTTGCAGCTCCTGCCAGCTGGTGTTGTCCGAGACATTCTCGGGGCTGTGGTCGTAGCACTCGACCACACGGGAGCTGCGCGCGATCTCGTCGTCGAGGGCGCAGATCAGCTCGTGCAGCATCTCCAGGATGCCGTCCTGAAACAGCGCTCCTTCCTGCAGCAGAACCGCCAGGGCTTCGGCCTTGCGCCTGGGGTCTGCGGGGACGAGTTTGACCACATCCTGCGCGATCCCGGTCACCGCGATGCGGGCGAGCGGAAAGCAGGAGGCGGCCAGGGCGGTGATGTCGCCCGAAGAGGTGGATGGCATGTCCATGGTGTCGTTCCTTGTGTTGCGTGAAGGGTCGGAGGCGGCGAGGCCGCGGTTCCATCACAGGAAACCGCGGTCTTCGCGCGCCCATCGCGCCCGTTCCTGCCGGCGCTCCGCGCGCCGCCAGGCGGCGATGTCGGCCTCGGCCTGCATCCGTGCCCGCACGGCGTTCATGCGCGCGATCAGCGGCGCGTCTGGCCGCCCGATCAGTGGCCCCCTGTCGTCGTTCTGGCCGGCAAATCCGGGGTGGTTGGCATGCACCATCACCCGGCGGGCGCAGACGAACCGCGTCGGCCGATCCAGCCCCGCCGCCTTGCGCGAGGCCGCCTGCTTGACGATCACCTCATAGCCCCGATTGGCAGCACCGCGCGAACTGGTGCCATAGGCCAGTTCGACGAAGCGTTCGTCCTCGCGCCGGATCAGGTCCAGCACCAGACAGGGCCGCTCCTTGGGCGCGGCCTCGGGGTTGCCCGGATGCGTAGGGCGGAGGCCGCGAAATGCCCCTCGAGGATCTTGTCTTCGCTGACATTTCCGTTGGAGAAGAACCGGTAGGCCGCCTTGGTGTTCGACCAGTCCTGAAAGGCAGTGGGCAGCGATTTTCCCGGCCGCTCCCCGAGGGCCTCGAGCATCGCCCCGAGCCGACGGTTCAGCCGCTCATCCCCCAGATCGCACCCGGCGGTTTCCGCTTCCACCCAGCTCTGCCCCATGCCCGCACCTCACTCATTCGGTGCCACATGACGAATCATGATCCTATTGGGCTGGGGCACGGTTTCTTGA
>JAGRMU010000682.1 GCA_020441165.1 Sedimentitalea sp. | reverse complement strand
TCCTTGCCGCTTGCGACGGCTCCGAACATTCCCGGCGCGCGCTGGACAAGGCGGTGGAGCTGGCCCGGCTCAGCGGGGCGAGCCTGCTGATCCTGACCGTCTATCGCCATCACGCGATGACCGAGGCATCGCTGTCGATGATCCACGGCCAGAAACACGCCACCCCCGACGCCGCGCTGCGCGAAAATGCCAGCGAGATCGCCGACGCCGCCCGCAAGATCGCGATCGAGGCCGGGCTCAGCGGCGTGCGCGCCTTCGTGCGTTCGGGCCAGCCGGCCCGCGCCATCGTCGAGTTCGCCGGCAAACACGAGGTCGACCTGATCGTGCTGGGCTCGCGCGGGACCGGGTCCATCGACGGGTTCTTCCTGGGCAGCGTGTCGCACAAGGTGACCGGGCTGGCCACCTGTCCGGTGCTGGTGGTCTGACGGGTGGAGGGACGCGGCCCCGCTCCCATCAAGGCGCTGACCCCGCGCCTGCGCCCGCCGGAAAGCGACCCGCCGCGGCTCGGCGTGATCGCCCTGGCCACCGACCTGACCTTCGAGCGTGACGCCGCCCGGCTGATCGGCTGGGACGAGGCAACGGTGCATGTGGCGCGCATCCCCTTCGAGAACCCGACCACGCCCGACAGCCTGCGCGCGATGGGGCCGCGGATCGCCGCCGCCGCCGGGCTGCTGGTGCCGGGTGCCGATCTCGCGGCGGTGGCCTTCGCCTGCACCGCCGCCTCGGTCACGATCCGCAACGCGGTGGTGCGCGCCGCCATCGCCGAGGTCCGGCCAGAGGTTCCGGTGCTCACCCCGTCCTCGGCCGGGGTGGCGGCGTTGCGGGCGCTCGGGGCGCGCCGGATCGCGCTGCTGACCCCCTATCTGGCCGAGACCACGGCGCCGATGGTCGGGTTCTTCGAGGCCGCCGGGTTCAGCGTCGTGCGGGTCGGCTGTTTCGGACTGGCCGACGACCGGGACATGGCAAGGCTGGATCATGATTCCCTGATCGAGGCGGCGGTGACGCTGGACGGTCCCGACGTGGAGGC
>JAGRMU010000221.1:5873-6948 GCA_020441165.1 Sedimentitalea sp. | reverse complement strand
TGCTGGCCTGCGTCAGCGGGGGCGGGGATGAGGGGATTGGCGCTTATTCTGATGCTGGCCCTCGGACTTGCTGCCTGCAAGAACCCCGAGAAGACCGGCTTTGCCTTCGACGGAGTCTATTTCAAGACCAAGGCGAAGAAACTCGGCGACGATCTGGCCGATTTCACCGTCCAGATCCCGGGCGTCTCGCGGTCGCTGGAGGGGGCGCGCGGCGCCGGCGAATACGAGGGCACGCGCTACTGCATCAAGAATTTCGGCACCTCGGACATCACCTGGGTGGTCGGCCCCGAGACAGATCCGGCGCGGCTGGTGATCGAGAAGGACACGCTGACCTTCCAGGGCAGGTGCCGCTCGTGACCCGCGCTTGCCCGGATACCGCCGCCCTGCTGTGGCCAGCGCTCGCCATCGCCCTTGCCGCTGCGGCGCCCACCTTGGCCGCCGATACCAAGCCGTCGCTGCGCGATGTGCCCGAGATCGAGGACCCGCTTTTCGCCATCGCCATCGCCGACGAGGTGCGCGACCAGTGCCCCGAGATCAGCGGGCGGGTGATGAAGGGGCTGGCGATGCTCTACCAGCTGCGGTCGCGGGCCAACGAGCTGGGCTACAGCGATGCCGAGATCCGCGCCTACGTGGAATCGAAGACCGAGAAGGCCCGGATGCGGGCCAAGGGCGAGGCTTTCGTGACCGCCCGCGGCGTCGATCTCGACGATCCCCAAACCTTCTGCGCGTTCGGACGTGCGGAAATTGCGAAAAACAGCGCGATCGGCGCGCTCCTGAAGGCGAACTGAACCATGGCTGACCTGCGCAAGATCAACATCGACGGCACCGAGATCGAAGTCGACGGGGCCATGACCCTGATCCAGGCCTGCGAGCTGGCCGGGGTCGAGATCCCGCGCTTCTGCTACCACGAGCGGCTGAGCATCGCCGGCAACTGCCGGATGTGCCTGGTCGAGGTGGTGGGCGGCCCGCCCAAGCCCGCCGCCTCCTGCGCCATGCAGGTGCGCGATCTGCGCCCCGGCCCCGAGGGCCAGGCGCCGCAGGTGCGGACCAACTCGCCGATGGTCAAGAAGGCCCG
>JAGRMU010000221.1:2474-5791 GCA_020441165.1 Sedimentitalea sp. | reverse complement strand
CAGGACCAGGCGATGGCCTATGGGGTCGATTTCTCCCGCTTCCGCGAGCCCAAGCGCGCCAGCGAGGATCTCGATCTCGGCCCGCTGGTCGAGACCCACATGACCCGCTGCATCTCCTGCACCCGCTGCGTGCGCTTCACCAGCGAGGTCGCCGGGATCACCCAGATGGGCCAGACCGGGCGCGGCGAGGATGCCGAGATCACCACCTACCTGGGCCAGACGCTGGAGAGCAACCTGCAGGGCAACATCATCGACCTCTGCCCGGTCGGGGCGCTGGTCTCCAAGCCCTACGCCTTCACCGCACGGCCCTGGGAGCTGACCAAGACCGAGAGCATCGACGTGATGGACGCGCTCGGCTCCAGCATCCGCGTCGATACCAAGGGCCGCGAGGTCATGCGTTTTCTGCCCCGCAACCACGATGGCGTGAACGAGGAGTGGATTTCGGACAAGACACGATTCGTCTGGGACGGGCTGCGCCGGCAGCGGCTGGACCAGCCCTACGTGCGCGAGAACGGCAAGCTGCGCCCGGCCGACTGGGGCGAGGCACTGGCCGTGGCCGCCAGGGCGCTGAAGGGCGCCAGCAAGCCCGCCGGCCTGGTCGGCGATCTGGTGCCGGTCGAGGCGGCCTTCGCGCTCAAGCAGATGATCGAGGGGCTGGGCGGCGTCGTCGAGTGTCGCACCGATGGCGCGAAACTGCCCGCCGGCAATCGCTCGGGCTACGTGGGCACGGCGGCCATCGAGGATATCGACGCGGCCCGCGCGATCCTTCTCATCGGCACGGATCCGCGGACCGAGGCGCCGGTGCTGAACGCGCGCATCCGCAAGGCCTGGACCCACGGCGCCACCGTTGCGCTGGTGGGCGAGGCGGTCGATCTGACCTATGACTATCGCCATCTCGGCACCGGGCCGGCGGCGCTGCGGGATTTCGACGACAACGGCTACGATCCCGAAAAGGACGGGCCCGGCCTGGTGATCGTCGGGCAGGGGGCGCTGGCCCGCGATGACGGCGCGGCCGTCCTGGCGCAGGCGATGGCCATCGCGCAGAAATCCGGGGCCGGCCTGCTGATCCTTCATACCGCCGCCGCCCGCGTGGGTGCGATGGACGTGGGCGCGACCTGCGAGGGCGGGATGGCGGCGGTGGCCGAGGCCGACGTGATCTACAACCTCGGCGCCGACGAGGTCGAGATCGCGCCGGGGGCCTTCGTGATCTACCAGGGCAGCCATGGCGACCGCGGCGCGCACCGCGCCGACGTGATCCTGCCCGGCGCCGCCTATACCGAGGAGCAGGGCCTTTTCGTGAACACCGAAGGGCGCCCGCAACTGGCCCTGCGCGCCGGGTTCGCGCCGGGCCAAGCCAAGGAGAACTGGGCGATCCTGCGCGCCCTCAGCGCCGAGATCGGCGCCGCGCTGCCCTACGACTCGCTGGCGCAGCTGCGCATGGCGCTGGTCGCCGAGGTGCCGCACCTGGCCGATATCGACGAGGTGCCGCAGAACGAGGTGGTCGCGCTGGAGACGGGCACGCTCGGCAAGGCCGATTTCCGCAACGCCATCGCCGATTTCTACCTGAGCAACCCGATCGCCCGCGCCTCCGAGCTGATGGCCGAGCTGTCGGCCCGGGCCAAGGCGCGCGGCAAGGCGAAACTCGCCGCGGAATGACCGGCGGCGCGCACATAGGCGCCCGCCGGGCGGGGCCGCGCGCAAGGCGCGGGGCGGGGTCGGCATGCGTCCGTGCGGCTGTTGGATTTGCGCGGCATTTGCGCACAAAGATGCAGGAACGGGCTGGCGCGTGGACGGCAGATGCTGTTTACACCAACTCGCCATCGCGCGTGTCGCGCCGGGGCTGCACGAGGCCCGAAGGCGCGGGCTCCGGGGCCTGCGCGGCAATACGGAATACCAGGGTGTGAGGACTTATGGCTGACTTCTTTACCACTCCCGGCGGCATCGCGATCCTGATCTTCGCGCAAGTCCTCGCCGTTGTCGCCTTCGTGATGATCTCGCTGTTGTTCCTGGTCTACGGCGACCGCAAGATCTGGGCGGCGGTGCAGATGCGCCGCGGGCCCAACGTGGTCGGCGTCTACGGCATCCTGCAGTCGGTGGCCGACGCGCTGAAATACGTGGTCAAGGAGGTGGTGGTCCCCGCCGGGTCGGACCGGGTGGTGTTCCTGCTGGCGCCGCTGACCAGCTTCACTCTGGCGATGGTCGCCTGGGCGGTGATCCCGTTCAACGAGGGCTGGGTGCTCTCGGACATCAACGTCGCCATCCTCTACGTCTTCGCGATCTCCTCGCTGGAGGTCTATGGCGTGATCATGGGCGGCTGGGCCTCGAACTCGAAATACCCGTTCCTCGGCAGCCTGCGCTCGGCGGCACAGATGATCTCCTACGAGGTCAGCATCGGGCTGATCATCATCGGCGTGATCCTGTCGACCGGATCGCTCAACTTCAGTGCCATCGTCGCCGCCCAGGACGGGCCATACGGCTTCTTCAGCTGGTACTGGCTGCCGCATTTCCCGATGGTGTTCCTGTTCTTCATCTCGGCCCTGGCCGAGACCAACCGGCCGCCCTTCGACCTTCCGGAGGCGGAATCGGAACTGGTCGCCGGCTATCAGGTCGAGTATTCGGCCACGCCCTTCCTGCTGTTCATGGCCGGCGAGTACATCGCCATCTTCCTGATGTGCGCGCTGGTCAGCCTGCTGTTCTTCGGCGGCTGGCTCTCGCCGATCCCGGGCATCCCGGACGGGGTGCTGTGGATGGTCGGCAAGATGGCCTTCTTCTTCTTCCTCTTCGCGATGGTCAAGGCGATCACCCCGCGCTACCGCTATGACCAGCTGATGCGGATCGGCTGGAAGGTGTTCCTGCCGTTCAGCCTCGCCTGGGTGGTGTTCGTGGCCTTCGCGGCGCGGTTCGACTGGTTCTGGGGCACGTTCGCGCGCTGGAGCACCGGGGGCTGAGATGGGGCTGGCACAGGCGATCACCCAGGCGAACGGCGCGGATCTGACCGCGCTTGCGGCCTACCTGGCCGGCGAATGCATGGCGCTGGACGGGACCGACACCGCGGAACGCGAGGCGGCGACCAGGGACATCGCCGCGGCGATGTCGGCCTGGGCCTACATGCAGACGCGTGTGCAAGATCAGGGAGACTGAGATGACGCAGATCGATTACGGGCGCGCCGCCAAGTATTTCCTGCTCTGGGATTTCGCGATCGGCATGAAGCTGGGGCTGAAGTATTTCTTCGCTCCCAAGGCGACGGTGAACTATCCCCACGAGAAGGGGCCGCTTTCTCCCCGGTTCCGGGGCGAGCACGCGCTGCGCCGCTATC
>JAGRMU010000221.1:1992-2289 GCA_020441165.1 Sedimentitalea sp. | reverse complement strand
TCGAGTTCGCCACCGAGACCCGCGAAGAGCTGTTCTATGACAAGGCCAAGCTGCTCGAAAACGGTGAGCGCTGGGAGGCCGAGATCGCCCGCAACCTCGAGCTGGACGCACCCTACAGATGAGCGATGCGTCCAACCCCTTCGAGGCCATGATGCGCCAGGCGCAGGAGATGGCCCGGGCGCTGAACCCGGCGCTGGAAAGCTTCTCGCCCAAGGGTTTCGAGGCGCTGTGGCCGACGATGCCGAAGGAAGCCATGGAGCTGATGTTCGGCAACGCGGTCAACAAGGAAGGCCTCGA
>JAGRMU010000221.1:0-1941 GCA_020441165.1 Sedimentitalea sp. | reverse complement strand
CAGGCCGACACCGCGGTGCGCCAGACCGTGCGCCACGCGGTCGCCGCCGGCGCCCGCAAGCAGGAGATCGTCGAGACGATCGGCCAGATGTCGGTCTTCGCCGGCATTCCCGCCATGTCCCGTGCGCTGCAACTGGCGCAGGAAGCCATGGGCGAGAAAGAGGATGACGAGACATGAGCGTGTTTGCCTTTTACCTCTTCGCGATCAGCGCCATCACCGGCGGGCTGTTCACGGTGATCAGCCGCCAGCCGGTGCATTCGGTGCTCTGGCTGATCCTCGCCTTCATCTCGTCGGCGGGTCTCTTCGTGCTGCTGGGCGCCGAGTTCGTGGCGATGCTGCTGGTGATCGTCTATGTCGGCGCGGTGGCGGTGCTGTTCCTCTTCGTGGTGATGATGCTGGACGTGGACTTCGCCGAGCTGAAGGCCGAGATGGCGCGCTACATGCCGCTGGCGCTGCTGATCGGGCTGGTGATCCTGATGCAGTTCGTCATGGTCTTCGGCGCCTGGGAGCACAATGCCGCCGCCGAGGGGCTGCGGGCGCAGCCGGTGCCGCTGGATCGGCACAATACCGAGGCGCTGGGGCTGATCCTCTATGACCGGTATTTCCTGATCTTCCAGCTGGCGGGCCTGATCCTGCTGGTGGCGATGATCGGGGCGATCCTGCTGACCCTGCGGCACCGCACCGACATCAAGCGGCAGGACATCCTGGCGCAGATGTATCGCGATCCGGCCAAGGCGATGGAGCTGCGCGACGTCAAGCCGGGGCAGGGGCTCTAGGCGCGCATCGCCGCCAGAACGACCGGGCCGCGTGACGGTGCCGGCACAAGGACAACGAACGTGGGACTGAACGATGATCGGACTTGAACATTACCTGACGGTGGCGGCGACGCTCTTCGTCATCGGGATCTTCGGGATCTTCCTGAACCGCAAGAACGTCATCATCCTGCTGATGTCGATCGAGTTGATGTTGCTGGCGGTGAACATCAACCTGGTGGCCTTCTCCAGCTTCATGGGCGATCTGGTGGGCCAGGTCTTCACCCTCTTCGTGCTGACCGTGGCCGCCGCCGAGGCCGCCATCGGCCTGGCGATCCTGGTCTGTTTCTTCCGCGTCCGTGGCACCATCGCCGTCGAAGACGTCAACGTGATGAAGGGCTGAGAGACACATGGAAACCATCATCCTCTTTGCCCCGCTGGTCGGATCGCTGATCTGCGGTTTCGGCTGGAAGTTCATCGGCGAGACCGCGGCACTCTGGGTCTCGACGGGCCTGCTGTTCCTGGCCGCGCTGCTGTCCTGGATCGTGTTCTTCGCCTTCGACGGGGTGACCGAGCAGATCCAGCTGCTGCGCTGGATCGAGAGCGGGAGCCTCGCCACCGACTGGGCGATCCGCATGGACCGGCTGACCGCGATCATGCTGATCGTGGTGACCACGGTCTCCAGCCTCGTGCATCTCTACAGCTTCGGCTACATGGACCACGACCCGCAATGGAAGGAGGGCGAGGTCTACAAGCCGCGCTTCTTCGCGTACCTGTCCTTCTTCACCTTCGCCATGCTGATGCTGGTCACCTCGGACAACCTGGCGCAGATGTTCTTCGGCTGGGAAGGGGTGGGCGTCGCCTCCTACCTGCTGATCGGCTTCTACTACCGCAAGCCCTCGGCCAATGCCGCCGCGATCAAGGCCTTCGTGGTCAACCGGGTCGGCGATTTCGGCTTTGCGCTCGGCATCTTCGCGCTGTTCTTCCTGGTCGACAGCATCAACTTCTCGGACATCTTCGCCGCCGCGCCGACCCTGGCCGAGACCCAGATGAGCTTTCTGTGGGCCGAATGGAACGCCGCCAACCTGATCGCCTTCCTGCTGTTCGTCGGCGCGATGGACAGGTCGGCGCAGCTCTTCCTGCACACCTGGCTGCCGGACGCGATGGAAGGCCCGACCCCGGTCTCGGC